>NZ_JBBMEP010000005.1:0-145528 GCF_040096475.1 Faecalibacterium faecis
ATAAGATATCCCATTGTTTCAAACAAGTAAGACCCCTTGAAGACTACAAGGTTGATAGGCACGATGTGTAAGTGGAGCGATCCATTCAGCAAGCGTGTACTAATAGGTCGAGGGCTTGACCACAATTCGCTTGAGACTCTAAGAGTCAACGAAAAAATGTAAGCAGTGATTATTCAGTTTTGAAGGCACGTCCTTCTAAGAAATACTGGACAAAGTACAACAAACATGTTATACTGGTTCAGTCAGATCGGTCGGTGTCGATGACGGTGAGGTTCCACCTGTTCCCATTCCGAACACAGAAGTTAAGCTCACTTGTGCCGAAGATAGTTCGCTGGAAACGGCGCGTGAAAATAGGTAGTCGCCGACTTGAACAGAAAGCTCTGAGATGAAAGTCTTAGGGCTTTTTTGTTTGCGTTTTGGGGCAAAAAATAGTATCATAAAGGCAGAAACTTATACTTTCTACAGATTTTCCTGTTACACTGAATGCACAAGGAAAGGAGAGCCTGTATGGAAAAATTGACGAAAAAAGGGCTGGACGGTACCCAGCTCAAGACCATTGCACTGGTGCTGATGGTACTGGATCACATTCATTATTTCTTCGAGTTCACCGGCTGCATCCCGACGGTGTTCAGTATGCTGGGGCGGCTCAGTGCGCCGCTGTTTCTGTTCTGCACGGTAGAGGGCTTTGCCCATACCCATGACCGCAGGCGGTATTTTATCCGCATCTGGGCTATCGGCGCAGCCATGGCGGCGCTGGAATTTTTTATGATTTACGCCAAGGCCTTCCGGCGCGGGGATGGCTTCTACCCGCAGAATGCTATTTTTCAGGATCTTGTGCTGCTGTGCATCGTCTGGCAGGGCATTGACTGGCTGCGGGAGAAAAAATTCGCAAAGGGCATTGGCGCCATTGCCGCCGTTTTGTGCTGGCCGTATGTGGTGGTAGTATTTCTGCTGCTCTTCCCCGGGGTACAGGAGATGCCCATTGCTTCAACGATCGTGGCCTTTGTCATTACAAGCCCGCTGCCCATGTGGACAACCATCACGGACGGCGGCTGGAGCTTTTTGCTGGGCGGTGTGCTGCTGTATGCCCTGCGGGGGCATCGCCGCGTACAGCTGACGGCATGGGCCGTGCTCATTTTCCTATGTGATTTTGTGCCGACCTTTGGGATGCTTTGCAGACAGGCGGATTTTGTGTGGACGCAGATGTTCACCGACTACTACGAGTGGTTCGGCGTAGCGGCGGTACTGCTGATGCTGCTGTACAATGGGCAGCGTGGCAGCGGACATAAGCGGCTGTTTTACTGGTTCTACCCCGCCCATGTGTACCTGCTGTATGGAGCATCCTGCCTTGTTTATAACGTGTTGAGGTGATCTTGTGGCAAACATTCTGGCAGTGGATGACAATCTGGAGGTCTGCAAGCTGATCTGCACCGCTCTGGAGCGGGACGGTCACCGGGTAGAAACGCGGCAGGCGGGCGGGGCGTTGACCGAACCGCTATGCCGCTGGGCAGACTGCATCCTGCTGGACGTGATGATGCCCAGAGAGGACGGCTTTGCGGTCTGTCGGCGCATCCGCAGCCTGACCGAAGCACCCATTCTGTTTCTGAGCGCCCGCACCGACGAGGCTGCTGTGCTGGAGGGGCTGGGTATCGGGGCAGATGACTTTTTATTGAAGCCCTTCCGGGTGGCAGAGCTGCGGGCGCGGGTGGCGGCACATCTGCGGCGGCAGAGCCGCACCCCGGCGCACCGGATGGTGCGCAGCGGCGTAGCCTTTGACCTGACCGCCCGGAGCGCGGCGGTGGAGGGGAAGGCGCTGCCCTTGACCCGCTCGGAGTATGCCATCTGCGAGTATCTGGCGCTGCACGCCGGGCAGACCTTTACCAAGGAACAAATTTACGAAGCAGTTTTTGGCATTGACGGCACTGCGAACGACACCGCCGTGACCCAGCACATCAAGAATATCCGGGCAAAGCTGCGGGCGGCGGGCGTGCCGGAGCCGGAAAAGCTGCTTAATACCGTATGGGGCGTGGGGTACCGATGGAAAAGCGAAGACTGATTTCTCTGCGCAGCGTGCTGCTGCAATATCTGGTGCGCACGGCGCTGGCCTGCCTGCTGGTCGCGGTGGGGTGGCTGCTGGTGCTGCTGTTGTGGATCCAGAACAGCGGGCTGTTCCTGCCCGCGAATCAGGCCGCGCAGGCCTGCCAGAAGGCCGCACAGGACGTTTTGCCAGGCATGACCGCCGAAACCTTTGACGAAACGCAGCTGGACTCCTTGTGCCGGTACGCCCTGTTTGCCGCGCCGGACAGCAGCGAGGTGCTGGCCACCAACATGGATGCCGGGCACTTGCAGCGGGCAATGGAGAACCAGCAGGGGAAAACCCGCTGGCATTTTGGCTACACACAGTATTATATGACGTCGAAATTGCAGGACGGAACGGTTTGCCTGCTGCAATTTGACTATGCCGTGCCCTACGCCGACCCTGCGCTGCGGGGCGTGCTGCCGGATATGCAGACCGTGCACTGCATTCTGGGCATTCTGCTGCTGATAGGGGCAGTGGTGTGGAGCACCCACAGGACAGGGCGCTTCCTGACCCGGGAGACCGAAAAGCTGACCGCCGCCGCGCAGGCGGTGGCGCGGAAGGATCTGGACAGCGCCGTGTTTTCCGGTGCGAAGGTGCGGGAGTACGAGAGCGCTTTGCAGGCATTGCAGACCATGGGCGATGAATTGACCGGCAGCCTGCAGAAGCAGTGGGACATGGAGCAGCGGCAGCGGGAGCAGATCATTCAGCTGTCCCACAAGCTGAAAACGCCGCTGACCATCATCGAGGGCAACGCGGAGCTGCTGGCGGAGGATGACCTGACTGAGGAACAGCGGGCGCAGGTGGAAGCGATTCTGCAGGGTGCAGAGCAGACCCGCACCTATCTGGGAAAGATCCGTGCCGAGGTGCAGACCCCTTTGAAGTATCGACAGAGAAAATGAAAACAGCCCGGTGCGAAACCCTTTCGCACCGGGCTGTCTGCTGTGATAAGCGAAAATTACGGCTGCTCAGCCACCATCATCTTGCTGGCCTTGTAGATGTCGCCGCAGCCGAGGGTGATGACCAGATCGCCCTCCCGGGCGTTCTGCTTGACCCACTCGGCGGCCTCCTCCAGACTGTTCACCAGAACAGAGCCGGGGATCTGAGCGGCCAGTTTTGCACTGGTAATGGTGGGATCGTTGGGCTCACGGCTGCCCATGATGGGAGTGAGCACCGTGATGTCGGGGATCTTGAGCACATCCACAAAGTCGTTGAACAGCATCTTGGTGCGGCTGTATGTAAACGGCTGGTGGACGGCGATCAGACGCTTGTAGCCCATCTCCTTGGCAGTGTTCAGGGTAGCGCGCAGCTCGGTGGGATGATGTGCATAATCGTCCACGACCAAAGCGCCGTTACACTCGCCGTAGACCTCAAAGCGGCGGCCGGCACCCTTGAAATTCAGGGCTGCATCGGCGCACTGCTCCACGGTCAGACCGACGAAGCGGCAGACGGCGCACATGGCAAGCGCATTGTAAATGTTATGGTAGCCGGGCACAGCCAGACGGATATGGCCGGTGACCTTGTTCCACTCCTTCAGGTCGAACTCAAAGAAGCCGGGCTTGTATTCGTTCACGTTCAATGCCTGATAATCGCCGTCGTTCTGGATGCCAAAGGTGCGCACGCGGCGGTCCAGCGTGTACATGACATCCATGGTGTTCTTGTCGTCCGCATTGGCAAAGATCATGAACTTGGTCATCAGGGCAAAGCGCTTGAAGGCAAACTTCAGTTCGCCCATGCTGCCGTAGTAATCCAGATGGTCGTTGTCGATGTTCAGCACAACGGACAGGTACGGGGTCAGTTTCAGGAAGGTCTCGGCAAATTCACAGGACTCAATTACGATGTCGTCGCCCTTGCCGGCCTTGCCGTAGCCATTGATCAGCGGAAGCTTGCCGCCGATGACGGCAGACGGGTCGCGGCCTGCCAACTCCAGCGCAGTGGTGATCATGGAAGTGGTGGTGGTTTTTCCGTGAGTGCCGGAGACGCAGATGCTCTGTTTGTACAGGCGGCTCACGTAACCCAGCAGAACGCTGCGCTCGATGGTGGGGATGCCGTAGGAGGCAGCGGCATTCAGCTCCACGTTATCTTTGGAAATGGCGGCAGAGTAGACCACCATGTCGGTGCCGATCACATTATCGGCGCTGTGACCCAGGCTGACCTTGACACCCATCTCACGCTCGTAGCGGATGATACTGCCATCCAGCACATCGCTGCCGGAGATCTCGTAGCCTTTTGCAGCAAGGATCTGGATGAGCGGATACATGCCGCTGCCGCCGCAGCCGATGAAGTGGATCTTTTTTACATTGTCCAGCAGGTGCTGGTTGTAATCGGTGTACATGAACATATAAGGCAACCTCCAAATAAATAACGGCCGCAGAGCAGACCGATTCAATCCATTCTATTAGGATACATCTTATTATATAATTTTTGGCGGACAAAATAAACAGGTAAACCCGAATTTTCGGAAAGAACCATAAATCCAATTCGGAATTTGTGATAAGTGTACAAGAAAACCGAAACCGGGAACTTCTTCATAAAAGATTTACATTTGCCTTTACAAAATACTTAACAACTTTGAATCATCTGTGGTAAAATAGAAAAGGACAATTTTTTAAGGGATCGTCGGTGCAGCCGACAGAGGATGCAGAACGGTTTTATAAAAGGAGAAATAATGTGAGAATCAAGATCACAGCGGACAGCACCTGCGACCTGTCCGAAGAGCTTTTGGCACAGTGGGACATTGCCCTGATGCCCATGCACATTCTGATGGGCGAGGATAGCTATCTGGACGGCGTAACGATCCACCCGGCAGATGTGTTTGCCTATGTGAATGCGGGCGGCAAAATGCCCAAATCCGCCGCCGCAAATCTGGTGGAATATACCGAATTTTTTGAGCCGTTTGCCAAAGAGTGCGATGCGGTGATCCATATTTCGGTCAGCAGCAAGCTTTCGTCCTGCTTCCAGAATGCGAAGCTGGCGGCAGGCGAATTCGAGAATGTCTATGTGGTGGACAGCCAGAATATCTGTACCGGGCAGGGCTATCTGGTGCTGAAAGCGGCCAAGTGGGCTGCAGATGGCCTGCCCCCTCGCAACATTACGATGCGGCTGCAGAGCCTTGCCAAACGGGTAGAGCTGAGCTTTGTACTGGACCGGCTGGACTTTATGGCCAAGAGCGGCCGCTGCTCCGGTGTGCTGGCCTTCGGGGCAAACCTGCTGGGCATCAAGCCCGCACTGGAAGTGATCGACGGCGAGCTGAAGGTAGTCAAAAAATACCGCGGCAGTCTGCCCATCTGCGTGGGCAAGTACATCACCGACCGTCTGGTGGAACGCGACGACATCGAGGACAGCCTTGTGTTCATCTCCTCCTGCCAGCCGAAGCCCGGCTGCATGGACGCAGTGAAGGCGGGGCTGAAGAAATACGGCAGCTTCAAGGAATGCCACGAGACAGACATCGGCACCACCATCGGCGGCTATTCCGGCCCGGGTACCATTGGCATCGTGTTTGCACGGAAGGAAAAATAAAAAAGTGGCTGTTGCACATGCGACAGCCACTTTTTCTCACTGGGAGCGGCGTTTTAAAATTTCATTCAGAATGGCATCGGCCACATCGGCCTTGCTCATCAGCGGCAGCTCACGGGTGCCGTCCGGGGTAATGAGGGTGACTACATTGGTGTCCACACCAAAACCGGCACCGGCCACTTTCAGGTTGTTGGCAACCACCATGTCCAGATTCTTTTTGGTCAGCTTTGCAGAGGAGTTTTCCACAAGATCGCGGGTCTCCATGGAAAAACCGCACAGGAACTGGTGGGTCTTTTTGGGGCCGATGGTGCCCAGAATATCCGGCGTGCGTTCCAGAGGGATGGACATGTCGCCGTCCTTTTTTTTGATCTTGTCGTTTGCCACGGCAGCGGGGCGGTAGTCGGCCACGGCAGCGGCCATAATGAGCACATCCGTAGCATCAAAGCGGCTGGTGACGGCTTCGTACATCTGCTGAGCAGTGGTCACGGGCACATCGGTGGTAAACTTGACCGGCTGCAGGGCAGTCTCGCCGTGGATGAGGGTGACATCCGCGCCGCGCATGGCGGCGGCACGGGCAAGGGCATAGCCCATCTTGCCGGTGGAATGGTTGGTGAGGTAGCGCACCGGGTCCAGCGGCTCCTGCGTGGGGCCGGCGGTGACGGCAATGCGCAGACCGGCAAGATCTTTGGGCCGGGCAATGGCATGCAGGATATACTCGATCAGCACATCTTCCTTAGGCAGACGGCCGCTGCCAACATCCTTGCAGGCCAGCACGCCGCTCTCGGAGGGGATCACCGTGAAGCCGTAGCGTTCCAGCGTGGCGATATTATCCTGCGTGATGGGGTTTTCCAGCATTCCGGTATTCATGGCCGGAGAAACGAGCTTGGGGCACTTTGCAGCCAGCACTGTGGTGGTGAGCATATCATCGGCGATGCCGTGGGCCATCTTGGCGATGACGTTGGCAGTGGCCGGGGCGACAAGGATCACATCGGCTTTTTTTGCCAGCGAGATGTGGGTGACTTCAAACTTGAAATCCCGGTCAAAGGTATCCACCATGCACTTGTGGCCGGTAAGCGTTTCAAATGTAACAGGGGTGATGAACTGGGTCGCATTTTTGGTCATGATGACCTCCACATCGGCTCCCAGCTTGCGCAGTGCGCTGGCCACGTTGGCCATTTTATAGGCGGCAATGCCGCCGCTTACGCCCAGAAGGACGCATTTTCCGTTCAGATCCATTGGTAAAACCTCCTGCAAAAACGTACTGTTTCCACATATCTTCCTTTAGTATAATGCAAAAGTTCCGCCAGCACAACAAAATCTTTGTACAGGCTTGTAACTGGGAACAAAATGCGGTAAAATACAGCTTGACAAAGAATAGACAGACTGCGGTGAGGGGCAGGCCATCGGGGAGCTTTCTCCGCCGTCCTGCCGGATACTGCCGCGTTATAAAGGGAAAACAGAATTATGATCTTAGCCATTGATATAGGCAACACCACCGTCGCCCTTGGGGGCATTCGGGACGGACGTGTATGCTTTGTGGCGCGCATGGACACGGTGCGCACCCGCACGGCTGCAGAATATCGTGTCGAAATGGATAAAATTTTTGCGCACCGCCGCCATCCTGAGCGCCCCATGCGCTTTGAGGGCGCTGTGCTCACCAGCGTGGTGCCCCAGATCACCGGGGCACTGGCTGAGTGCGCCCGCCATTATACGGGCAGGAAGCCGGTCATCGTCTCGCCGGAGATCCGAACCGGACTGACCATGGGCGTGGATGAACCCCACGCCGTGGGCAAGGATCGCCTTGTGGATGCGGCTTATGCGGCGGCAAATTTTCCGCTGCCGGTGGTCACGGTGGACCTTGGCACTGCCACGACCTTTAATGTGGTGGACGAGAACCGCATGTTCCGGGGCGGCGTCATCTGCCCGGGGCTTTCCACCGGGCTGCGGGCACTGGGCGACCGCTGTGCCCAGCTGCCGCAGGTGCATCTTGGCTCGCCCAAAAGCGCCATTGGCACCAACACCGAAAAATGCATGCTGTCCGGCTCCGTGATGGGCACGGCTGTGCTCATTGACGGCATGGTGCAGCGCATTGAGGAAGAGCTTGGCCGTCCGGTCACTCTGGTGGTAACAGGAGGGCTGGCAAAGTATGTGACACCGCTGTGCCGCCACCCGCTGACCTACGACCCGGAGCTGCTGATGAAGGGACTTGCCCTTTTGTACCAGCTCAATGCGTCCCAGCCGCAGCACCACAGTGCGGGCGGCGGCAGGCACTATGGCCGGCAGAACCAGCACGGCCATGCAAAACAGCGCACCTACCCCAAAAAGCGCACCCGCCGCGAGCCGGAAGCGCTGGTAGGCTGACCAACGACAGGATGGGGAGAAAAATCAGATGAAATTAGGCATTCTTGGCACGGGCAAGATCGTGCGGGAATTTTTGCCATGGCTTGCAGAGCACACGCCTTTTACGGTGCAGGCCATCTGCAGCACCGAGCGCAGCGCCGAGCTGGCTCAGAGCCTTTGCGGCCAGTACGGCGTGCCGCAGCACACCACCAATTTTCTGGAACTGCTGCAGTGGGTGGATGTGGTGTACATTGCAGTGCCGAACCTGCAGCATGTGCGCTATGCCCGCGTGGCGCTGGAAGCAGGCAAACATGTTATTGTGGAAAAGCCGCTGGCACCCACGGCGGCCCAGACTGAAGAACTGGTAAATCTGGCACGGCACAAAAAGGTGTTCCTGTTTGAAGCCATCACCACCCAGTACCTTGAAAACTACGCAAAGATCCGGGAGCTGTTGCCCCGCATTGGCACCGTGAAGCTGGTACAGTGCAATTTCAGCCAGTATTCCAGCCGGTACGATGCCTTCTGTGCAGGCGATGTACAGCCTGCCTTTGACCCGGCCTGTGCCGGCGGTGCCCTGATGGATCTTGGCGTATATAATGTAAGCTACATCGTGGGCCTGTTCGGGGAGCCGAATCAGGCCAAATATACCGCCAACATGGAGCGCGGCATCGACACCAGCGGCATCCTGACCATGGATTACAGCGGCTTCAAGGCCGTGAGCATCGCCGCCAAGGACTGCGCGGCCCCGGCCCGGTACATCATTCAGGGCACGAAGGGCTATATCCTGCAGAAGTCCACCGCCAACTGCTGCGGCGGCATCACCTTCCACCCTAACGAGGGCAAGGAAGAGCACTATAACCTGAATGGCGGCAGGCCCCGGCAGGCGGCAGAGTTTGAAGCCTTTGCCCGTGCGCTGGAGAGCGGAGATCAGGAGCTGTGCGGCCGGATGCAGGATACCACCATCGCGGTGAGCCGTGTGCTCACGGTGGCCCGCCGCAATGCGGGCATCCGCTTCCCGTGCGACCACTGAAAAAGCTTTTCCCATTGGAACACGCCCTGACAAAAACGCGCTCCAAATTGTTTGAATATTTACTTTAAAACCCGCATAGAGCGGGCAGGTTTGCGCCGTATCCGACGTATAGGGCGGAACGGCAGCAGGAGGAAAACTGAATATGAAAAATACGAAAACTCTTACCCGTGTGGCGCTGCTGGTTGCCATTGAGCTGGTCATGAAGATGGTGGGTCTGGGCAGTGTGCCTGTGGGCCCGCTGTACATGAGCTTCCTGACCCTTCCCATTGCAGTGGGTGCCATCACCATGGGCCCGGCGGTGGGCGCACTGCTGGGCGGTGTGTTCGGCGCAGTGAGCTTCTATGACGCTATCACTGGTGCTTCCGCCATGACCGGCGCACTGTTTCAGGTGAGCCCCGTCAACACCTTTATCCTGTGTGTGGGCATGCGTGTGCTGATGGGCCTGTGCTGCGGCCTGATCTTCAGCGGCCTGAAGCGCTTTGATAAGCCCGGCACTTGGAGCTACATCCTCAGTGCCATGAGCGCCCCGTTCCTGAACACGGTGTTCTTCATGGGCTGGATCGTGCTGGCCTTCTACGGCTGTGACTACGTGCAGAACCTCGTGTCCGTCAAGGGTGCTGCGAACCCCTTCATGTTCGTGGTGCTGCTGGTCGGCGTGCAGGGCGTGGCCGAGTTCCTTGTCTCCGGCATTCTGGGCGGCATCGTAGCCCGTGCTGTGGCAAAGTTCGTAAAATAAAAGATGTGCCGGATGTCAGGGCGGCGCATTCTATAATCGTGATAAAAAACTCCTCCGGCGAAAGCTGGAGGAGTTTTTTCACAACAAATATTTCTCCTGCATAGGATGGCCCACGAGCAGGCAAAGGGGGATGCGGCATGGAAGCGAAAAAGCTGTTTGCGGTGGTGGGCACCGATGCCCGGCAGGCGGCGGCAGGCCGGGTGCTGGAACGGGCAGGTTATGCGGTGGGCGGAGCCGAACAGGTTGCACTGGCAGATTATATCCTGCTGCCTCTGCCGCTGGATGCGGCCCGCACCCCGCTGGCAGAGCTGCTGCGGGCCGCAAAACCCGGCGCGGTGGCACTGGGCGGCAGGCTCTCAGTTCAGGCAAAGACCATTGCACAGGAAGCTGGCGTGGAGCTGGTGGATTACTTTGCCCGACCGGAGCTGACGGTGTACAATGCCATCCCTACGGCGGAGGGCTGCATTGGCATCCTGCTGGCCGAGCGCACCCGCACCCTGTGGGGCACAAACCTTCTGCTGCTGGGCTTTGGCCCGGTGGGGCAGGCGCTGGGGGCGCGGCTGGCGGCACTGGGGGCAAATGTGACTGTCTGTGCCCGGCGCGCCGAACAGCGTGCGCTGGCCGAGAGCCTTGGTCTGCGGGGTGCAGAGCTTGCCCGGCTGGCCGCGCTGGCTCCGGCCTTTGATACGGTGGTGAACACCATCCCGGCCCCGGTGCTGACCGAGCCGGTGCTGGCGGCTCTGCGGCCCGGCAGCCTGATCGTAGATCTGGCATCAAAGCCCGGCGGCACCGACTTTGCTGCGGCGCAGCGGCTGGGCTGCAAGGCCATCCATGCGCTCAGCCTGCCCGCCGCCTGTGCGCCGGACACGGCTGGGGAAGCGGTGGCACGCACCGTGCTGACCATTTTGCGGGAGCGGGAGGAACACACATGAGCACGCAGAAAAAAGGACGCATTGCATTTGCGGTGTGCGGCAGCTTCTGCACACTGGAAGCGGCGCTTGCGGCAGCGCAGCAGCTGACAGAACAGGGCTGGGAGCTGCTGCCCATCATGAGCTTTGCCGCAAAGCAGGATACCCGCTTTGGCACCGGGCAGTTCTGGCAGGAACGGCTGGAAGCCCTTACCAGCCATGCAGTGTTGGACACGTTGCAGGCCGTGGAGCCGCTTGGCCCTAAAAAGCTGGCCAGTGCACTGGCGATCGCGCCCTGCACCGGGGCCACGCTGGCAAGGCTGGCGGCGGGGCTTTCCGATACGCCGGTAACGCTGGCGGCAAAAAGCCTTTTGCGGGTGGGATGCCCGGTGGTGGTGGGCGTTTCCACAAACGACGGGCTGGGCGCATCGTGGGAGAACATGGCCCGGCTCTACCAGCGCAAGCACTACTATTTTGTGCCCTACGGGCAGGATGACCCCACCCACAAGCCCAACAGCCTGAAGGCGGACTTTGCCCGTCTGCCCGCTGCACTGGACGCTGCGCTGGCCGGGCGGCAGCTGCAGCCCGTTCTGCTGCAAAACAACGTCTGAATGGCTTTTCAGCCGGGGTAAAGTGTGGTATACTATTATCTGATGCTTTGCCGGTGCAGTACGACGGGCAGAAAAACGCTCAATGGAGAAAAACCAGATGAAAAAACTGACAGCGGCGCTGTGCGTTGTGCTGCTTATGATCTGCGTGTTCGTGCCGGGGGCAGCGGCGGCTGGCCCTGCCCTTGGTGCCACCCGCGCTTACTGCATCATCGATGCAGACACCGGCCTTGTGCTGGCACAGCAGAATATGAACGAAGAGCTGCACCCGGCATCCATCACCAAGGTGATGACGCTGGGCCTTGCCTGCGAAAAGGCGCAGGGAAACTGGGATGATATAAAGCTCACCGTGACCCACGAGGATGTTTACTCGCTGGCGGGCACCGATTCCAGTCACATTGCCCTGCGCGAGGGCGAAGAAGTCCCCCTGACGGATGCGCTGTATGCCACCCAGATGGCCAGTGCCAACGACGGCGCGAACCTGTTGGCCGAATACGTGGGAGAAGGCACCATCGCGGACGGCGTGGCAAAGATGAATGCACGGGTAGAAGAGCTGGGCCTTGCGCACACCCACTTTGCAAACCCTCACGGCATCAGTGACGACGACCACTACACCAGCTGCTACGATATGGCGCAGATCCTGCGCTGGGCACTGGAGCAGCCGGGCTTTGAGCAGGTGTTCACCCGCAATGAGATGTACACCATGGACCCCACCAACATCCAGCCCGTGACCCGCTACTTTTCCCAGCAGGACAAGATGCGCATTGGCTCCAGCCGGTACTACATCTCGTCCATTCTGGGTTCCAAGCTCGGTTATACCAACACGGCCCGCTACAGCTACGCCTGTCTGGCGGAGCAGAACGGCGTCCGGCTCATCTGCGTGACCATGCAGAGCGAGCTGAGCACTGATAAATACAACGATATGCGCACCCTGCTGGATTATGCGTTCAGCACCTTTACCGGCTACACCGACCTGCCCGCGCAGGGCATCACAGCACCGCTGAGCGTGGTGGGCGGCGGCGGGAGCCTTGGCACCGTGACCGTCTCCGACCCCGGCGTGCGGCTGCTGCTGGCCAACGGCCTGACTGCCGACGATGTGGAGGTGACGCTGGAACTGCCGGAAAGCTATGTCCTTGGCTCCGACCCGGAGGTGTACGCTGTGTACACCGTCCACGGCGGCGAAAAGCAGGAGAGCACCAGCGTGCGTGTGGATGCGGAAATTTCCGGCCTGCCTGAACTGCTGGAGAACAGCACCGGTCAGGAGCTGGAAGCGGCCAAGGCGGTAAAGCCCCAAAGCCATGCATTCTGGCTGTTGGGCATCTCGCTGGGGTCCACCGCAGCGGCAGCGCTGGTGACTTTTCTGGTGGTGCGGTTCATCACTTGGCGGAAGAAACGCCGCAGAACGCGCACGGAACAGGGACAGACCCGCCGCGGCAAATAAGCGCAAAAGCCTGCGTCGAACAGACTTTTCCAGATAAAACAAACATGCTTCACAAAAAGAGAGGTACAAAATATGGGCAAGTTTACGTTTACTCAGACCGAGATCCCCGGTGTTGTGGTCATTGAGCCGCAGGTGTTCGGCGACGACCGCGGTTATTTTATGGAGACCTATCAGAAGGATCAGTTTGCCGAAGCCGGCATCGATAAGGAATTCGTGCAGGACAACCAGAGCCGCTCCACCCGCGGCGTGCTGCGCGGCCTGCACTTCCAGAAGAACCACACGCAGGGCAAGCTGGTGCGCGTGACCAAGGGCGAGGTGTTTGATGTGGCCGTGGACTGCCGCCCGCATAGCGCCACCTTCGGTAAGTGGGTGGGCGTGACCCTTTCCGAGGAGAACAAGAAGATGTTCTACATCCCGGAGGGCTTTGCACACGGTTTTCTGGTGCTGAGCGATGTGGCAGAGTTCTGCTACAAGTGCACCGATGTGTACGATCCCACCAGCGAGGGCGGCATCCCTTACGATGACCCCACCGTGAACGTGCAGTGGCCGGACTGCGGCTGCGAGCACAAGACCAGCGCAAAGGACAAGCTGCACGAGCCCTTTGCCGCACAGAAGTTTGAATATTTTGAAAAGTGGTGATCGCCTGTGGCAAAATTCAAAGCAATGTGGAACGGCTTCTGGTGCTACCGCTACCTGCTGTGGAATCTGGTCAGCCGTGACTTCAAGCTCAAATACCGCCGCAGCGTGCTGGGCGTGGTGTGGAGCGTTCTGAACCCGCTGCTCATGTGCCTTGTGTACTGGGCCGTGTTCAGCAGTCTGATGGACATGCGCGGCAGCGGCATCGACAACTTTGCCGTGTTCCTGATGTGCGGCCAGCTGCTGTTCAACTTCTTCAACGAGGCCACCTCCACCGGCATGAGCAGTGTGCTGGGCGCTGCGCCCCTGCTCAAAAAGGTGTATATCCCCAAGTATATCTTCCCGCTGGAAAAGTGCTGCTTTGCCATGGTGAACTGCGTGTTCAGCTTTGTGGCGCTGCTGCTGGTCATGATCTTTACCGGTGCACCCTTCCACCTGACCCTCATCGAGGCGGTCTACCCGCTGGTGACGCTGTTCTTCTTCAGTCTGGGCGTGGGCCTGCTTCTGGCAGCGGCTACCGTGTTCTTCCGGGATATCATGCACATCTGGAGCGTGTTCATCACCGCATTGCTGTATTTTTCCGCCATCTTCTACGACCCCACCCAGATGACCTTTTCCATTGGCGGGTTCAACATGCAGCAGATCATCAAGCTGAACCCCATGTACTGGTACATCACAGGCTTCCGCCGTACCGTGATGTGGGGCATCCCGCTGGATTTCAACATGTTCGCGGTGTGCGGCTGCTGCGCCGTGCTCTCCATGCTGGTGGGCGTGTGGGTGTTCCGCAAAACGCAGGACCGCTTTGTGCTGCATATTTAAGGAGGAAGAACAATGGAACCGATCATCAAAGTGGACAATGTTTCCATGTGCTTCAACCTCTCCAAGGAAAAGCATGAGAGCCTGAAAGAGTATTTTCTGGCCATGGTGCAGGGCCGCCTGCAGTACGATGAATTCTACGCCCTGAAGGACGTGAGTCTGGACATCATGCCCGGCGATTTCTACGGCCTTGTGGGCCTGAACGGCTCGGGCAAGTCCACCCTGCTCAAGACCATTGCGGGCGTGTACAAGCCCAGCAAGGGCAAGGTGACGGTCCGCGGCTCCATCGCCCCGCTCATCGAGCTGGGCGCGGGCTTTGATATGGACCTGACTGCCCGCGAGAACATCTATCTGAACGGCACGGTGCTGGGCTTCTCGCCCAAGTATCTGGACGAAAAGTTTGATGAGATCGTGGAGTTCAGCGAGCTGCAGAACTTTCTGGATGTGCCGCTCAAGAACTACTCCTCCGGCATGGTGGCCCGCATCGGCTTTGCCATTGCCACCATCACCAAGCCCGATATCCTCATTGCGGACGAGGTGCTTTCGGTGGGCGATTTCCTGTTCCAGCAGAAGTGCGAAAAGCGGATGCAGGAGCTGATGGCGGGCGGCACCACGGTCATTCTGGTGTCTCACTCCATTGAGCAGATCGAGCGCATGTGCAGCAAGGTGGCATGGCTGAGCCACGGCCACCTGAAAATGAACGGCGATACGGCAACGGTTTGCGCGGCCTACAAGGCAACGCAGCGCGACGAGGCCTGATATGAATGTACGACTGAAACGTGCCAGAGAACTGGCAGGCTATGCGGTGCAGCTGACGAAGGACGAGGGCCTGCCCACCATGCTCAAACGGGGCGCGGGCTTTGTCAAGCGCCGCTGCTTTGGCAAGCGTGCCCGCTATCTGCCCGCCAAAAAGGTGCTGGAAGCCCAGCGGGCTGAAATGGCCGACAAAACGGCGGCAGACTGCGGCCTGCCCACCATCAGCATCCTGACCCCGCTGTATAATACACCGGAAAAATACCTGCGGGAATTTCTGGATTCCTTTGTGAACCAGACGGCCCCCAACGGTCAGCTCTGCCTTGCGGATGCTTCCGATGCAGAACATGCCGATGTGAAGCGCATCGTGGAGGAATATCAGACAAAGAATCAACGCATCGTATACAAAAAGATCGAAAACAAAGGCATTGCGGCCAACACCAATGCTGCGGCAGAGCTTGCCACAGGGGAATATCTGGCCCTTGCCGACCACGATGATATCCTTGCGCCCCACGCCATGTACACCATGGGCAAAGCCATTCTGCAGCTGCGGGCGCAGGGCGAGCCGGACGGCTTCCTCTACAGCGATGAAGCACTCTTTTCCAAGAGCATCCGGCGGCCCATGGTGGCCCACTTCAAGCCGGATTACGCCCCGGACTACCTGCTGTGCTGCAACTACATCTGCCACTTGGCGGTGTTCCAAAAGGCGCTGTGGGATGAGATCGGCGGGGAGCGGCCGGAGTGCGACGGCAGTCAGGACCACGACCTGTTCCTG
This sequence comes from Faecalibacterium faecis, assembly GCF_040096475.1. Classification (NCBI taxonomy): domain Bacteria; kingdom Bacillati; phylum Bacillota; class Clostridia; order Eubacteriales; family Oscillospiraceae; genus Faecalibacterium; species Faecalibacterium faecis. The sequence goes on from NZ_JBBMEP010000005.1 coordinate 15,637, forward strand.
CGCCTTGTGGAAAAGACCGGCGGCGCGGCCCATGTGCCGCAGGTGCTGTACTACTGGCGGGTGCACGCAGGCTCCACCTCCGGCGGCACCGATGCCAAGCCCTATGTGGCGGCAGCAGCCAAAAAGGCGCTGGCCGACCATCTGGCCCGCACCGGACGCACCGGCACCGTGGAGGATGGCCTGTTCCCCAGTACCTACCGGGTGAAGTGGGATATCGTGGGCGACCCGAAGGTAAGCATCCTCATCCCGAACAAGGACCACACCGACGATCTGGAAAAGTGCCTGCACAGCATCTGGACCAAAACCAGCTGGGAGAACTTTGAGGTTATCGTCATCGAGAACAACTCCACCGACCCGGCCACCTTTACCTATTATAAGGAAGCCCGGCAGCGCTACGACGGCCTGCAGGTGGTCAGCTACCCGCAGAAGGGCTTCAACTTTTCCGGCATCAACAACTTTGGCCGGCAGTACGCCAGCGGGGATTACCTGCTGCTGCTGAACAACGACGTGGAGGTGCGCAATGCGGATTGGCTCACGGAGCTTTTGCGGCAGTGCGCCCACCCCGGCGGCACGGCCATCTGCGGCGCAGAGCTGCTCTACCCGGACGAGACGTTGCAGCATGCGGGCGTCGTGACCGGCCTTGGCGGCTACGCGGGTCACAGCCACAAATACCGCAAGGCGGGCGGCAGCGGCTACATGTTCCGCGCTGCAACGGTGCAGGACTTTTCCGCCGTCACCGGTGCCTGCCTGCTGGTAAAGACCAGCGTGTGGGACGAAGTGGGCGGTCTGGACGAAGCCTTTGCGGTGGCCTTCAACGATGTGGATTTCTGCCTGCGGGTGCGGGATGCAGGGTACCGCATTGCGTGGACACCCTATGCTCAGCTGACCCATTACGAGAGCAAGAGCCGCGGCGGCGACGAAAAAGACCCGGTGAAAGCCCGGCGCTTTGCCGCCGAGCAGCAGCGGCTGTATGCTGTGCACGGCAAGGCGAACATCCTGCACGACCCCTACTACAACCCCAACCTGACCATGGACCGGGAGGATTTTTCCGAAGGCAATGATCTGCGCGGGCTGAAAGAGGGACGTATCACGGTGCAGTGGAGGAAATAACAGCATGAACATCAAGGGCCATTTTGAGACCATCACCCGGCACAAGCTGCTGGTGATGAAATACTGCTTTGCATGCGGGCTCTATGAGCAGGGCCTTGCCCACGACCTGAGCAAGTACAGCCCTACCGAGTTCATTCCGGGCTGCATCTATTATCAGGGTGACCACAGCCCCAACGAAGCGGAACGTCTGGCGCGGGGCTATTCCTCCGCGTGGCTGCACCACAAGGGCCGCAACAAGCACCATCTGGAATACTGGATCGATTACAGCACCCGGAAGGTGGGCCTTGCCGGCATGAAGATGCCCCTGCGCTATGTGTGCGAAATGGTGTGCGACCGCGTGGCCGCAAGCCAGATCTATCTGGGCGACAAGTACACCGATGCTTCCCCGTGGGAATACTACGAGCGCAGCAAGACCCACTACCTGCTCCACCCGGACACCCGCGCTTTGCTGGAAGAGCTGCTGAAAATGGTGCGCGACCTCGGGCAGGAGCGCACCTTTGAGCACATGAAATACCTGCTGGGCTGCGAAAAAGATTACTAAAAGGAATATTTTGCTTAAAAACACCGCTGAGGGAGACACGGCGGTGTTTTTTGTATGCCATAAAACAACACATCCCCCAGCCCGTGCGGCGCTGCCGTTCAGGCTGGGGGATGCTTTTTGTGCAAGACGGGTGTTACTGCTCGTTCTCGTAGATCTGGATATAACGGGGTGCGTTCTTATCCTGAATGAACAGCAGCGCGGCGGTCAGGGCCACCGCCAGAGCAGTGAGGACGGCGAGCAGTGCTTTGAGAACCTTCATCGTTTCAAGCCTCCTTGGTAAGTCTGGCGCGGAGCGGGGGACGTTCCGCAGTTTTGCTTGCCCTTAGTATAGCATAATCCGCATGCAAAGGCAAACACCGGATGCAGGAAGAAAAATACGGTGGTTAGTTGTATATAACCACGAAAAAATGAAAAGAAAGTTCAGGAAAACACATCATTTTTGTGCCATTGTCGTTGACTTCCCACGCCAAAATGATACAATAAACATGTTAAGCAGCTGCTGTCCCTGTACCAGTGCGCCTGCATGGGCGTGGGGGCGGCAATTCAAGCAGAATGGGGGATTTGAATTCCATGTTGAACAAGCTGAAACGTGCGGCGCTTGGCGCGCATACGCCGCATGACAAGGCAACTGCTGCAAGTAAACCGATCCCGATGCCTCTGCCCGCGCAGGTACGCATCCTCATGAGCCAGCATATCGGCGCTCCCGCCAAAGCTCTGGTCAAAAAGGGCGACGAGGTGTTCGTTGGCACAAAGATCGGCGAGGCTGGCGGCTTCGTCTCTGCAAACATCCACTCCAGTGTCTCCGGCACGGTTGCCGCAGTGGAGCCCTTCCGTCTGTCCAATGGCCGCATGTGCGACTCTGTCGTCATCAAGACCGATGGCAAACAGACCGTGGACCCGGCTGTCAAGGCACCGGAAGTGACCGATAAGGCCAGCTTTCTCAAGGCTGTGCGTGAGTGCGGTCTGGTCGGTCTGGGCGGCGCAGGCTTCCCGACCGACGTAAAGCTGCAGCCCAAGCAGCAGGTGGATACCCTGCTGATCAACGCTTCCGAGTGCGAAGTGTGGCTGACCAGCGATACGCAGGAGATGCTGAACTGCAGCGATGATATCATCCGCGGCATCAAGGCCGTGCTGCAGTACACCGGCATCCCGAAGTGCGTCATTGGCATTGAGAACAACAAGCCTGAGTGCATCGACCTGCTGTGCAAAAAGACCAATGGCGACAGCACCATCGAGGTCAAGCCCCTGCCCAGTGTCTACGGCACCGGCGCAGAGCTGATCCTTATTGAAAAGTGTCTGGGCCGCGAAGTGCCCCACGGCGGTCTGCCCGCAGATGCCGGCGCGATCGTCATGAACGTGACCAGCGTTTCCACCCTTGGCAAGTATCTGGCTACCGGTATGCCGGTGGTCGAGCGCACCATCACCGTGGACGGTGATGCCTGTGCAAAGCCCCAGAACATCGTTGTCCCCGTGGGCACTGCCTATCAGGACATCATTGATTTTGCGGGTGTCAAGGGCGAGCTGGGCAAAGTGGTTGCCGGCGGTGCCATGATGGGCCCCGCTGTGGAGAACCTGAGCTACCCCACCACCAAGACCACCTCCGGCCTGATCTTCCTGAGCAAGGCCGCTGCAGAGCCTGCACCGGTGAATCCCTGCATCCGCTGCGGCCGCTGCGTGGAGTACTGCCCCATGGGTCTGGAGCCTGTGGAGGTCAATCAGGCATACGCTGCACGCGATGTGCAGGAGCTGGGCAAGCTGCATGCAGACTACTGCTTCAACTGCGGCAGCTGCTCTTTCGTCTGCCCGGCAAAGCGCCCTGTTACCCAGATGATGAGTCTGGCAAAGGCGTTCTACCTTGGTGAAATCAAAAAAGGAGGCAATAAGTAATGGATACGAAGCTTATTGTTTCGGCTTCCCCGCATGTGCGCAGCGAAGAGACCACCCAGAGCCTGATGGCCAACGTGATCGTCGCCCTGTGCCCCTGCGTGGTGGCCTCTGCCATCATTTTTGGTATGCGCGCACTGCTGGTAACAGCCGTGTCCGTGGTGGCCTGCGTGGCCTTTGAGTGGCTGTACTGCAAGCTGCTCAAGAAGACCAACCCCATCAGCGACCTGTCCGCCGTCGTCACCGGCATCATTCTGGCCATGAACGTGCCCGTGGGCATGCCCATCGGCCAGCTCATCATCGGTGATCTGGTGGCCATCGTCATCGTCAAGCAGCTGTTCGGCGGCATCGGCATGAACTTTGCAAACCCCGCTCTGGTGGGCCGTATCGTGCTGTTCATCAGCTTTGCCGGTTCCATGAACAAGTGGGTGTTCCCGGATGCAGCGGTGGACCAGCTGTCCAGCGCTACCCCGCTGGCTGTGGCCGATAAGTCCAAGCTGAGCCTGCTGGATCTGTTCATGGGCATCCACGGCGGTGTGCTGGGCGAGACCTGCGCACTGGCCATCGTGCTGGGCCTGATTTATCTGGTGGCCACCAAGACCATCAGCATCGCCATCCCGGCTTCTTACGTCGGCAGCATGTTCGTGTTCTACCTCATTGCTACCCACAGTGTGCACGAGGCTCTGGTTGCCGTGCTGAGCGGCGGCCTGCTGTTCGGTGCCGTGTTCATGGCTACCGACTACGTTACCAGCCCCTTCACCCTGAAGGGCAAGCTGGTGTACGGCGTGGCACTGGGCATCGTCACCTTTGCCATCCGTTACTGGGGCAGCTACACCGAGGGCGTGTCCTTCGCACTGCTGTTCATGAACCTGTGGGTCCCCTACATCAATGATCTGACCCGTCAGACCCCGTATGGCTACATCAAGCCTGCAAAGAAAGCAAAGGAGGGTGCTGGCAAATGAGTAAGTCTTCCAACTGGGAGAGCACCATCAAGCCCATTGTTGTGCTGAGCGTTATCTCCCTGATCGCCAGCCTGCTGCTGGCACTGGTGAACGGTATGACCGCCCCGGTCATTGCCGAGAACACCAAGCGCACCACTCTGGCCGCTTATGTCGGCGTGCTGCCCTCCGTTTCGGATGCCAGCGAGCTGGAAGAAGTGACCGATTACACCACCGCCGGCATCACCGGCGTGGTCAAGGCTCCGGACGGCAGCACTGCCATCAAGGCCGAGGAAAAGGGCTTTGACGGCGGCATCCTGACCGTCATCATGGGCTTTGATGCCAATGGCGCCGAGACCGGCATCTGGGTGGACGCTTCCACCCAGACCAAGGGCATCGGCTCCAACGTGAGCAGTGACGACTTCCTGGCGCAGTTCGACGGCATGGACGGCACCCAGAACATTGTGATGAATCAGGATTACGATGCCTACAGCGGCGCAACCATTTCGTCCACCGCTCTGTTTGCTGCCATCAATGACTGTGTCAACTGCTACAACGAGCTGGCGTAAAGGAGGTTGGTAAGAAATGGCACAAGAAAATAAGTCCAAGGTAAGCATCCTTACCAACGGCATTATCAAAGAAAACCCCGTTCTGCGTCTGGTTCTGGGTACCTGCTCCATTCTGGCAGTTACCACTGCAGTTTCCAGCGCTCTGGGCATGGGTGCCGCCTTCACCTTCGTGCTGGTGTGCTCCAATATCATGATCTCCCTGCTGCGCAAGGTGATCCCCGGCAAGGTGCATCTGCCCTGCTACATCGTCATTATCGCAAGCTTCGTGACCATCGTTCAGATGTTCATGCAGGCTTACATGGAAAGCCTGTACAACGCTCTGGGCGTGTTCCTGCCCCTGATCGTTGTCAACTGTATCATTCTGGGCCGTGCCGAGATGTTCGCCTGCAAGAACAGCATCGTGGACTCCGCACTGGACGGCGTGGGCATGGGCGTTGGCTACACCCTCACCGCTACCCTGATGGCATCCATCCGTGAGATCCTGGGCAGCGGCACATGGCTGGGCTTCCAGGTGATCCCGGAAAGCGTTGCCAAGGTCTCCATCATGACGCAGGCTCCCGGCGCATTCTTCTGCTTTGGCCTGTTGATGGCCGGCTGTGTGTGGCTGGAAGGCAAGCTGGATGCCCGCATCGAGCGCAAGAGCTGCTGCGACCTTGATAACCTGAAGAAGGAGGCAGAATAAGATGTTAGTAAAACTCGCTGCGATCTTCTTCAGCATGATCCTGGTCAACAACTACGTGCTGGTGAAGTTCTACGGTATCTGCCCGTTCCTGGGCGTTTCCAAAAAGCTGGATTCTGCGGTTGGTATGTCCGGCGCCGTCATCTTCGTCATGTTCATGGCAACGGCCGTTACCTTCCCCATCCAGATCTTCATTCTGGACCCGGCTGGTCTGAGCTACCTGCAGACCATCGTGTTCATTCTGGTCATTGCTGTTCTGGTGCAGTTCATCGAGATCTTCCTCAAGAAGTACGTGGTTGCACTGTATAACTCTCTGGGCGTTTATCTGCCCCTGATCACCACCAACTGCTGTGTTCTGGCTGTCACCATTCTGGTCGTGGGCGACTACGGCGCAGATGTGGCTGCTATGGGCTTCGGTGTTGCTTACATTGAGGCTCTGGTCTGTGCCATCGGCGCAGGCTGCGGCTTCATGCTGGCCATGGTCATGTTCAGCGGCGTGCGCAAGCGCGTGGAAGCCTGCGATCCCCCGGCACCCTTCAAGGGCCTGCCCATCACCCTGATCGCAGCAGCAATCACCAGCCTGTCCTTCATGGGCTTCGGCGGCATCGTCGAAAACCTGTTCAATGTCACGCTGTAAGGGAGGAACAGGATTATGAATATTGTATCTGCTGTTATCCTGTGTACCATCGTGGGCGCAGTCGGCGCGATCGTTCTGGTCGCAGCGTCCAAGTTCATGGCGGTGGAGGAAGACCCCCGCATTGAAGAAGTTACCAACTGCCTTGCCGGTGCAAACTGCGGCGGCTGCGGCTACGCAGGCTGTGCGGACTACGCAAAGGCTGTGGTCATGGACGGCGTGCCCTGCGACAAGTGCGCACCCGGCGGCCCCAAGGCTGCCGCTGCCATTGCCAAGATCATGGGCGGCACGGCCAGCGCTGTGGAAAAGAAGGCGGTTGTCCAGTGTCAGGGCAATTCCGAGCACTGCAAGCCTGCTTATGATTACAAGGGCATCCAGACCTGTGCAGCCGCTGCTGCACTGTACGGCGGCCCCAAGACCTGCTCCTTTGCCTGTGTTGGTCTGGGCGACTGCACCAAGGTGTGTAAGTTCGATGCCATCCACATTGTGGACGGTGTTGCCAAGGTGGACAAGGACAAGTGCACCGGCTGCGGTGCCTGCGCAAACATCTGCCCCAAGCAGGTCATCATGATCGACGTGGGCGGCCCGCGCAAGCCGGTGGTCATGTGCTCCAACAAGGACAAGGGTCCTGTGGCCATGAAGGCCTGCACCACCTCCTGCATTGCCTGCGGTATGTGCGAGCGCACCTGTAAGTTCGATGCTATCCACGTGGTGGACGGCGTGGCCCGCATCGACTATGACAAGTGCAAGGGCTGCGGCATGTGTGCCCAGAAGTGCCCCAAGCACATCATCCTCTTCCCGCTGAAGGATGACCCCAATCCCCCGAAGCCCGTGGTGAAGCCCGCCGCTCCCGCTGCTGCCCCCGCAGCAAAGCCGGAAGCCAAGGCTGAGGCAAAGCCCGAGACCAAGGCAGAGTAAACTGTAAACCAAAGCCCGCCGTGCAGCGATGCCCGGCGGGCTTTTTGCAACTTTTTGTAAGAAAATCCGGTTGCAATGATGCGGAATTATGGTTAAATAGAGGGAGGATATTTTCACAGAAAGAGGACGATTATGGAACAACAGTCTGCACGCCTGCGGAATACAGGCTTTCTTACTTTCTTCTTCAGTGGCATCTGTGCCATCAGTGCGGGCGTGGTGGTCAGCCTGCTGCAGGAGCGCTACGGTTTTGCCTACGGCATGACCGGCACCCTGCTCTCACTTATGAGTGTGGGCAATCTGCTGGCAGGCCTGCTCATTGGTATGCTGCCCAGTGTACTGGGCATGAAGCCCAGTGTGCTGCTGCTCACCATCGGCTATGCGGTGGGCTACGGCATCATGGGCCTGACCGGTGTAGAGATCCTGCTGGCAGTGGCTTTCTTTGTGGTGGGCATTGCCAAGGGCAGTGTTATCAACACCTGCACCATTCTGGTCAGCGATCACTCTGCCGACCGCACCCGCGGCATGAACCTGATGCACAGCTGCTACGCCTGCGGTGCGCTGCTGTGCCCCTTCCTCATTGCGGCAGCGGCGAAGGTGAGCACTGAGCTGGCGGTGTTCCTGCTGGCGGCACTGGGACTTGTGCTGTGGCTGGTATATGCCTTTACCCCGCTGGGCGGCGGCAGGGCCAAGAATGCCAAGGAAAAGCAGGCCATTGACTGGAGCTTTCTGCGTTCGGCACGGTTCTGGATGCTGACAGGCCTTTTGTTCTTCCAGAACGCTGCAGAGCAGAGCGTTAACGGCTGGATGGTCACTTACTTCAAGGGCAGCGGCATCATTGTGGGCACACTGGCGGCTTACACCGTCACGGTCATGTGGGGTGCCACGCTGGTGGCCCGTCTGCTGATCGCATTCGTGTTCCCGTTCAAGAACCCGCGCAAGGCCATGGTGGGCATGAGCGTGCTGTGTACGATCTTTTATGTGCTGCTGGTCATGGCCCACACGCAGGGCATGGCCATCGTGCTGCTGTTTGCGTTTGCGTTCTCCATGGCGGGCCTGAACCCCACCGCTGTGGCCAGCGCGGGCCGCATGACCAGCGTGACCAGCATGGGCATCATGCTGCCGGTGGCATCCAGCGGTGCCATCCTCATGCCGTGGATCATTGGCATCGTAGCCGAAAAGGCTGGCCTTGCCGCCGGTATGGCCTCCAACATCGTGCCCTGCGTGGGGCTGATTATTTTCACCCTGCTGGTGGCAAAGCTGCCGGAAGAGTAAGCAAAAAAGCGGCCTGCCCGATAACGGCTTACTTTTCGATCCCTCTTGCTTTTGCGCTGAACTCGCACCCGCAGTAATCCTGCCGGTACAGGCCGTATTCCTCCGAAAGCTGCAGGCTGCGCAGATAGCCGTTGTGCTTTTTGAAGTCCGAAGGCAGATGCTTTACGCCGAACTCGGCTTCCAGCTCCTGCCCGATGGCATTGATGCGCTTGGCATCTTTATGCGGGCTGATGGACAGTGTGGTGGTGAACCAGTCGAAGCCGTTCTCACTGGCGTATTGCGCCGCCCGGCGCATCCGCAGCCGGTAGCAGATCGTACACCGGCTGCCCCGCTCCGGCTCGTTTTCAAGGCCGGTGACAGCAGAGTAGAACTCCTGCGGGTCGTAGTGGCCCTCCACCACGGTCACGCCCAGAGGATGGGCTGCTGCCACGAACTTCTTCAGTTCCTCGCCGCGGCGGTAGTATTCCTCTGCAGGCCATGTGTTGGGGTTATAGTAAAGCACTGTGATCTCAAAATACTGGCACAGCTGTTCCAGCACTGCACTGGAGCAGGGGCCGCAGCAGGCGTGGAGCAAAAGGCGCGGCCGGGTGCCGTCCAGCGTTTTGAGCACGGCATCCATCTGCTGTGCAAAATTCAATTGAGTTGCCATTTTTATCATCCTTTGCTATACTGATTGAGAAAATTCCTTAAAAAGCTCGCCCTTTCGGGGGAGCTGGCATTGCACAGCAATGACTGAGAGGGTTTGCTTTCTTATTATAACATATTCCGCTTGAAAATACAGGAGGCACCATGACACAGGAAAAGATCGCCCGCATCAACGAGCTGGCAAAAAAGAGCAAGACCACTGGCCTGACCGAGGCCGAAAAGGCAGAGCAGCAGGCCCTGCGCCGCGAATACATCGACGACATGAAGGCCAGCCTGCGCGCGCAGCTGGCCAACACCTCCATTCAGGAGCCGGACGGCACCATCCACAAGGTGACCCGCCGTGCCGACCTTGAGAACCCCCGCAGCTGAACGCACAATTTTGCGCACACTTTTTTGGAGGAAAACGCAGCCAAAAGCTGTGTTTTCCTCTTTTTTTGCACGGCGATCTGTGCTATACTATACTTGCATTGGTATGTGCTTTGTGTATGCCTGCTGATGTGTTTTCCCAAGGTGGCGTATCCCGGGCAAGGTGCACGGAAAAGGCTGTCTTTTGAAAAAATGATAAAGAGGTCATTTATTATGCTTACTGCAATTACGGGTATCAACTGGGGCGATGAAGGCAAGGGCCGCATGGTCGACCTCATCAGCCAGGAGTATGACATCGTTGCACGTTATCAGGGCGGCAACAACGCCGGTCACACGGTCAAGAACGAGCGCGGCAAGTTCGTGCTGAATTTGCTGCCCTCCGGCATCCTGCGTCCGAACGTGGTCTGCGTTATGGGCAACGGCATGGTCATCGACCCGCATCATCTGGACGGCGAGATCAACAAGCTGCGGGAGCAGGGCGTTGAGATCAGCCCGGCAAACCTGAAAATCTCCGACCGTGCAACCATCACCATGCCCTACCATGTGGAGCAGGACGGTCTGGAAGAAGCACGTCTGTCCAAGACCGGCGCACAGTTCGGCTCCACCAAGCGCGGCATTGCCTACGCTTACGGCGACAAGTACATGAAGAAGACCCTGCGCATGGGCGACCTGCTGCATCTGGACGACGCTGTGAAGAAGCGCCTCGTCACCATGGTAGATTCCAAGAATCTGGTCATGGAGGGCAGCTACAACGCCGCTCCCATCAGCGTGGATGAGATGTGGGCATGGCTCGAAAAGTATGCCGCCATCTTCAAGGATTACATCTGCGATGTGGGCCAGTATCTGGCCGATGCAGACGCTGCAGGCAAGAAGGTCCTGTTCGAGGCTCAGCTGGGCGCTCTGCGCGACATCGATTTCGGCATTTACCCCTATACCACCTCTTCCAACGTCATCGGTGCTTACGCTCCCATCGGCGCAGGCATCCCGGGCCACAAGCTGCACAACTCCATCGGCGTGATGAAGGCTTACTCCTCCTGCGTGGGTGACGGCCCCTTCACTGCCGAGCTGGCTATGACCGAAGAGGAAAAGCACGACCTGCGTGAGGCTGGCCACGAGTACGGTGCAGCCACCGGCCGTCCCCGCCGCGTTGGCCCCATCGATCTGGTGGCAAGCCGCTACGGCGTGTTCTGTCAGGGCTGCGATGAAGTTGCTCTGACCCTGCTGGACGTGCTGGACTACATGGAAAAGATCCCCATGGTCACTGCCTACAAGCTGACCGATGGCAGCACCACCACCCGCTTCCCCATGGGCGAAGCTCTGGACACCGCACAGCCCGTGGTGGAGTACCTGCCCGGCTGGCACTGTGATATCACCGCAGCCCGCAAGTGGGAAGACCTGCCCAAGGAAGCACGCGATTACGTGGAATATCTGGAAAAGGCTGTCGGCTGCAAGATCACCTACATCTCTGTGGGTGCCGAGCGCGAGGCTTATATCCACCACGTATGATCCCCTGCAAAGCTCCTGAATGATTCAGAAAAGGAAGCGTCACAGATGTTTGATATCATTACCGACAGCGCATGCGACCTGACGCTGGACACTGCCAAACAGCTCCAAATCGAGGTCGTGCCCTTCTATGTCTCGCTGGACGGCGAGCACTACCGCAAAGAAGGCAAGGAGATCGCCGTGCGGGACTTCTACCAGTTCATGGTGGACAACCCTTCGGCCTACCCCAAAACCAGCCTTGCTTCCATTGAGGACTTTGAGCAGGCATTCCGTGCCCATGCTGCTGCTGGCCGGGATGTGCTGTGTCTGGTGTTCACCAGCAAGATGAGCGGCTGTGTGGGCAGCGCCCGCAATGCCCGGGATCTGGTGCTGGAAGATTTCCCCGATGCCCGCATTGAGGTCATTGACAGCGCGGCGGCTACCGTTACCGAGTCCACCATGGTGGAAAACGCCGTGGCCATGCGGGACGCAGGCTGCACGCTGGACGAGACTGTGACATGGCTGGAAGCAGAGAAAGCTACCAACCAGATCTTCTTCACGGTAGGCAATCTGGACTATCTCATTAAGGGCGGCCGCATTGGCAAGGTGACGGGCCGTGCAGCCAACATGCTGGGCATCAAGCCGATGATCCTGTTCAAGGATGGCGAGATCTTCTCCGGCGGTGTGGCACGCGGCCGACAGAAGAGCTTTGAAAAAGCGCTGGAACAGCTGATGAACTATCTGGATGCCCACGGCGGCACCCCGGACGACTACCGCATCACCGTAGGCTACGGCTACGACGAAGAGGAAGGCAAGCGCCTGTGGATGCAGACCCGCGCGGCCCTGCGTGCAAAGTACCCCGGCGCTCAGTGCGAAGTGGGCCTGCTGCAGATCGGCTGCACCATTGCCGTGCACACCGGCCCCTATGCGCTGGGCATGGGCGTGATGCGCCGCTGGAAAAAGCAGGGCTGATATCTTTATATAAAAAGGCAAGACCACCGCACAAACGTTGTGCGGTGGTCTTTTTTTAGCCCCCGCAGGCGCTTTTTTCCTATTTGCAAACTTTTTATGAACCCTATTGACAAAGTGGGAAAACAGGAGTATAGTTTTAGCAGTCGAACAGATAGAGTGCTAAAACAAGTAAAACCAGTTCGGCAGGAGGTGCTTGAAACCGTGAAACAACTGAAGAATAGCCGCTGCTTCCCGTTCGGCAGCATCTCTGCGCTGGGCTTTTAGCAAACGGCTGTCATGTCCGCTAAAATAAACCTTCCGGTATGAATGGAGGCTTGACTTTATGAATACCAATCAATATACGCAGAAAACGCTGGAGGCTCTGCAGGCAGCGCAGCAGCTGGCTGTGGAGTACCAGCACAATCAATTGGAACCTGAACATCTGCTGCACGCCCTCGCTTCGCAGGAGCAGGGCCTGATCCCGCAGCTGCTGCAGAAGCTGAATGTTGACCCCGGCAGCTTTTCTGCCGCCGTGGCCGAAAAGCTTTCGGCTCTGCCCCGGGTCTCCGGCTCCGGCCGTGACCCCGACAAGGTCTATATCTCGCAGGCTGCCGATAAGGTGCTCAGCGCCGCCGCCCGAGAAGCCAAGGCCATGAAGGACGACTATATCAGCGTGGAGCATGTGTTCCTTGGTCTGCTGGACGAGCAGACCCAGAACACCACCGAGTTGTTCCGTGCGTTCAGCATCACTAAAGATAAGTTCCTGCAGCAGCTCACAGCAGTGCGCGGCAACCAGCGCGTCACCAACGACAATCCCGAGGAGACCTACAACGCCCTGCAGAAGTATGGTCAGGATCTGGTAGATCTTGCCCGCAAGCAGAAGCTGGACCCCGTCATCGGCCGTGATCAGGAGATCCGCAACGTGATCCGCATCCTGTCCCGTAAGACCAAGAACAACCCCTGCCTGATCGGTGAGCCCGGCGTTGGCAAAACCGCCATTGCAGAGGGCCTTGCACAGCGGATCGTGCGCGGCGATGTGCCCGAAAACCTGAAGGACCGCATCGTGTTCAGTCTGGACATGGGCGCTCTGGTGGCCGGTGCAAAGTACCGCGGCGAGTTCGAGGAGCGCCTGAAGAGCGTGCTGAACGAGGTGAAGAAGAGCGAGGGCAAGATCATCCTCTTCATCGATGAGCTGCACACCATCGTGGGTGCCGGCAAGACCGATGGTGCCATGGACGCAGGCAACCTGCTCAAGCCCATGCTGGCCCGGGGCGAGCTGCACTGCATCGGTGCCACCACGCTGGACGAGTACCGCCAGTATATCGAGAAAGACCCCGCTCTGGAGCGCCGCTTCCAGCCGGTACAGGTGGATGAGCCCACCGTGGAGGACACGATCTCCATCCTGCGCGGCCTGAAGGAACGCTACGAGGTGTTCCACGGCGTGAAGATCAACGACAGCGCCCTGATCGCCGCTGCCACCCTTTCCGACCGCTATATCACGGATCGTTTCCTGCCGGATAAGGCCATCGACCTTGTGGATGAAGCCTGCGCCATGATCAAGACCGAGATGGACAGCATGCCCAGCGAGATGGACGATCTGGCCCACCGCATCACCCAGCTGCAGATCGAGCAGGTGAGCCTGAAAAAGGAGACCGATGCCCTGAGCCAGAGCCGCCTGAAGGATCTGGAAAAGGAGCTGGCCGAGCTGCAGGACAAGTTCCGCAGCATGAAGGCAAAGTGGGAGAACGAGAAGAACGCCATCGGCAAGGTGCAATCCCTGCGTGAGCAGATCGAGCAGACCAATGCCGACATTGAAAAGGCTCAGCGCGAGTACGACCTGAACAAGGCCGCTGAGCTGAAATATGGCAAGCTGCCCCAGCTGCAGAAACAGCTGGAAGAGGAAGAGAAGATCGCCGCCGCCAAGAAGGAGGACAGCCTGCTGCGTGACCGCGTGACCGATGAGGAGATCGCCCGCATCGTGGCCCGCTGGACCGGCATCCCGGTGGAGAAACTGGTGGAGGGTGAGCGCGAGAAGCTGCTGCATCTGGACGATGTGCTGCACCAGCGGGTCATCGGTCAGGACGAGGCTGTGACCAAGGTGAGCGAGGCCATCCTGCGCAGCCGCGCCGGTATCGCCAACCCCAACCGCCCCATCGGCAGCTTTCTGTTCCTCGGCCCCACCGGCGTTGGCAAGACTGAGCTGGCCAAGGCACTGGCACAGGCCCTGTTTGACGATGAGCGCAACATGGTGCGAATCGATATGACCGAGTATATGGAGAAGTTCAGCGTCAGCCGTCTGATCGGCGCGCCTCCGGGATACGTCGGTTACGAAGAGGGCGGCCAGCTGACCGAGGCTGTGCGCCGCAAGCCCTACAGCGTGGTGCTGTTCGATGAGGTGGAAAAAGCCCACCCCGATGTGTTCAACATCCTGCTGCAGGTGCTGGACGATGGCCGCATCACCGACAGTCAGGGCCGCACCGTGGACTTCAAGAACACGGTCATCATCCTCACCTCCAATCTGGGCAGCGACATCATCCTGAACGATCTGGAGCAGCGCCGTGCCAACGGCTCCAACGAGCTGAGCGAGGAAGCAAAGCACCAGATCGACCAGCTGCTGAAGAGCAAGTTCCGCCCCGAATTTCTGAACCGTCTGGATGAGATCGTCTACTACAAGAGCCTGACCAAGGACGAGATGCGCAAGATTGTGGATCTGCAGCTGCAGGATCTGCGCAAGCGCATGGACGAGGGCAAGCACCTCAAGCTGGAGGTCACCACCGCTGCCAAGGACTTCATCATCGATTCTGCTTACGACAGCGTCTATGGCGCACGTCCCATCAAGCGGTTCATCCAGAGCCGCGTGGAGACCCTGATCGCCAAGGCCATCATTCAGGGCAGCTATACCGAGGGCAACACCCTGACGGTAGACTGCGAGAATGGCGCTTTGACCCTGCGATAATGTAAATTTTACCTGTTCTGTACGGACTTTGCGGCAAGAAAGCTTGCACCACCGTACAGAATATGGTATGATTACAAATAACATTGATGTGCTTTTCATCGCGGAACAGCAACGATGGGGAGCACATTTTTGTATGTAAGAACATTTATCCCAAAACTCTCTCAGGCGCGTTGCGCCAGTGTGCGATATCCCGGGCAGCAGCACCTTCTGCGTGGAAGGGGCTGGCTGCGGGCGCACAGAAAAAAGCTCCCCCCTTCGGGGAAGCTGGCATCGCGCAGCGATGCCTGAGAGGGTTCAAACAAAAACAGAAAGTTGAGTGTGATTTCCCTTTTTATGGACGATGGCAGTATTACGCTTTTGGCGGCGCTGATCATTCTGGTGGCATTTTCCGCCTTTTTCTCCGCCTCTGAGACCGCATTTTCTTCCCTGAACCAGATCCGCCTGAAAAGCCGCGCCGAGGACGGCGATTCGGCAGCAGCCCGCGTGCTGGCTATGTCGGAAAAGTACGACAAGCTGCTCTCCACCATCCTCATCGGCAACAATATCGTCAACATTGCCGCAGCATCCATTGGCACAGTGCTGTTCACCCGCCTGCTGGACCCGGAGCGGGGCGCGACGGTGTCCACCTTCGTGCTGACCATTGTGGTTCTGATCTTTGGCGAGGTGACCCCCAAGAGCCTTGCAAAGGAGATGCCGGAGACGGTTGCCACAGCGGTTTCGCCCTTTTTGAACCTGCTCATGATCCTGTTCACCCCGCTGACCTGGCTGTTCACCCAGTGGAAGCGCCTGTTGGGGCATTTCATCCGCAGCACCGAGGAGGACACCATCACTGAGGGTGAGCTGATGACCATGGTCAGCGAGGCCGAGAACGACGGCGAGCTGACCGACCGGGAAAGCCAGCTCATCCGCAGCGCCATTGAGTTCGACGATGTGGAGGTGGAGGAGATCCTCACGCCCCGCGTGGATGTGATCGCGGTGGAGGACGATCTCTCGCTGGATGAGGTGGCCGATACCTTTGCGGAATCGGGATATTCCCGTCTGCCCGTTTACCACGGCACCATTGATAACATCATCGGTGTGGTACATGAAAAGGACTTTTACCTTGGCCGTCTGCGCAAGGATACCACGCTGGAAGACCTTGTGAAGCCCACCCTTTATACCACTGGCTCCACCCAGATCTCCCAGCTGCTGCGCACCCTGCGTGAGCAGCACCATCACATGGCGGTGGTGGTGGACGAGTACGGCGGTACCGAGGGCATCATCACGCTGGAAGACATTCTGGAAGAGCTGGTGGGCGAGATCTGGGACGAGCACGACGAAGCGACCGAGGACTTCCGCAGGCAGTCGGATGGCAGCTGGATCGTGCTGGGCAGTGCCGGTGTGGACGACCTGTATGAGAGGCTGGGCCTGCCGGAGGATGAGGACATCGATTCCAATACGGTGAACGGTCTGGTGCAGGAAAAAACCTGCCATCTGCCCAAGGTGGGCGACCGGTTCACGCTGGGCGAGTACGACGGTGTCGTTACCCGCACGGCCAAGCGCCGCGTGACCGAGGTGCGCCTGACCCCGGCGGAAAAGCCGGAACCGAAGAAGGAAGAAGACGAAAAGCCGCACTTCAACCGGCTGACCAATAAGTAAATCTAAGGGAGGATGCCGTTTTCCAATACGGCTCTATCCTGTGAAAAAGCAAACTCCGGCAGACCGCAGTCTGCCGGAGTTTGCTTTGTAAAAATAATTGTTCCGCTGAATATGGCTAGAGCGAAGCGGAAGCCATTAAATGGTTTTGCTTTCCGCCTGCAGATAGGTATACAATGCTCCCACCTGATTGGCTTCACTGCTGAAATGGCAGGGCACGATCTCGCAGCGGGGCAGACCGATCATGTAAGGTGATTCCCCACGGGAAGCAAACAGCCCGGCATATACCCGGCGCAGATCGTCCAGCAGCAGCGGCTGCTTGCTGATGCCGCCGCCGATGGCTACCTTTTCCACATCCAGCAATACGGTCAGGTTGTAGATCTGCACGGCCACCATCTTGCAGAACCGTTCCAGCACTTCCAGCGCTTCCGGCTCGGCGGCATTGGCGGCATCAAAAAAGAGTTTACCGTTCATGGGGGCATCGGCGGGCAGGCCCTTGCGGGCGCGATACCACTTGAGCAGGTATTTGGTGCTGCACTGGCAGGCCATGGTTTTTTCGGCATTCTCCCACTCGTCGGCGTTGGTGTTCACAAAGCTGTACTCTCCGGCGGTAAAGTGCACGCCGCGCACCAACTGGCCATTGGCAATGATGCCGCCGCCCACGCCGGTGCCGATGATAAACACTGCCGCATTGCAGCAGCCCTGCAAGGCACCGGCCCGCAGCTCTGCAATGGCTGCAGCCTTGCCGTCGTTTTCCAGCGTGACACGGCAGCCGCATCTTTCGCGCACCAGCTGCCCCACCTGCGTGCCGGTGTTGTACAGAAGTGCCCCGCCGTTGGAGACATAGCCGGTGTTGGCATCCACAAAGCCGGGCAGCGCCATAGCGATACCGTCCACTTCATCCTTATGCGGTGCATACAGAGCGTATATTGTGTCGAGAAAATGCTCCTGCGTATCCTGCGGCGTGGGCACGGAACCGGCATCAAAACGGTTCATTTGCTCGTCCATGACCGAATATTTGATCTTGGTGCCTCCTACGTCAAAAACCATGACCTTCATTGCTGTTCCCTCCGCAAAGCTGATCTTCTTCCTTATTATGGCAAATGTGCGCAAAAAAGTAAAGCCATCCGCAACATGCCGCGAATAGCTTTACTTTAATTTAGAGCTTGCTCAGCTGCGGGCCCTGTGCGGTATCCTTGACCGCCCAGCCCAGTTCAGTCAGCTGTGCACGGATGGCATCGGCAGTGGCCCAGTCCTTGGCCTTCTTGGCGGCGGCACGCTTCTCTACCAGCTCAGTCACCTCGGCGGGCACCTCGTCCTTCTTGCGGTTGTACAGCAGGCCCAGTACGCCGGTGATCTCGTCGAACGCAGCGGCGGCGGTCTGCAGGGCATCCTTGGAGGAAACAGCCGACAGCGTATTGATCTCCTTGACCAGATCGAACACGGCAGCCAGTGCATCCGGGGTGTTCAGGTCATCGTCCATGGCGGTGCAGAACTTGGTGCGGGCCTCGGCAGCCTTTTCCTTCAGGGTCTCGTCGGTGCCAAAGGCATCCTTGGTCAGGGCAAAGTCCAGATTTTCGCGGCAGGTGTACAGGCGCTCGAGACTGTTCTTGCAGCTCTCGATGAGATCCACGGTGTAGTTCAGCGGCATCCGGTAGCCTGCGGTCAGCATGAAATAGCGGATGGGTTCGTAGCCGTAGACATCCGCCACGTCCCGCACGGTGAAGAAGTTGTGCAGGCTCTTGGACATCTTCTGATTGTCCACGTTGATGAAGCCATTGTGCATCCAGTAGCGGGCAAAGGTGCAGCCGTTGGCGCACTCGCTCTGTGCGATCTCATTCTCGTGGTGGGGGAAGATCAGGTCCTGACCGCCGCAGTGCAGATCAATGGTCTTGCCCAGATGGGTGCGGCTCATGGCGCTGCACTCGATATGCCAGCCCGGACGGCCCATGCCGTAGGGGCTTTCCCATGCAGGTTCACCGGGCTTTGCGGCCTTCCACACGGCAAAGTCTGCGGGGTCCTCCTTCAGGTCGTCGTCCATCTGGCTGCGCAGCTCACGGTTGCCGCTCTCCAGATCGTCCAGCTTCAGGTGGCTCAGCTTGCCGTACTCGGGATCGCTCTTCACCCGGAAGTACACATCGCCGTTCTTGGCAACATAAGCGTGGCCGGAGTCGATCAGATCCTTCACGATATCCAGGATCTGCTGGATGTGCTCGGTAGCCCGGGGCTGGACGGTGGGCTTTTTGCAGTTGAGGCCGGCGGCATCCTTGAGGTACTCGGCCTCAAAGCGCTGAGCGACCTCCTTCATGGAGGTGCCCTCTTCCTGTCCCTTCTTAATGAGCTTGTCGTCGATATCGGTGATGTTGGAAACATAGAACACCTTGTTGCCGCGGTACTCAAGGTAGCGGCGCAGGGTATCGAACACGATCAGCGGGCGGGCGTTGCCGATGTGGATATAGTTATAAACGGTAGGACCGCAGACATAGATGCGGTATTCACCGGGCACCTGCGGCACGAATTCTTCTTTCTGGCGGGTCAGCGTATTGAAAATCTGCATGGCTGTTTCTCCTTTTTTACTTTTTTCATTATAACGGTGTACAGAAGGGAAGTCAAGAAAAAACGACCGCTCCCGGCGCATTCTGCACACCGGAAACGGTCGTTTTTCAAATCAGGAGCTTAGCCGGGATACCGGCTCACTTCCAGCAGCTCTTCTGCACGCTTCACCTGCTCCGCGGTGGGCGGCACGGCGTCCGGCAGTGGATAAGGGATGCCCAGCTTCTGCCACTTGAACAGGCCCAGCGTGTGGTAGGGCAGTACCTCCACCCGCTGCACCGTTTTCAGGCTGCGGATAAAGTCTGCGGTCCTGCGCAGGCCCTCCTCGTCGTCGGTCAGGCCGGGTACCAGCACATGCCGGATCCACAGCGGGATGCCGAGGTCAGAAATATGCCGCGCCATCGCAAGGATGTTGGCATTGTCTTTGCCGGTGAGCTGCCGGTGGCGTTCCGGATCGATCTCCTTCAGGTCGAGAATGACCAGACTGGTGGACTTCATCAGCCGGTCGAAACCGGCCAGATAATCCGGGTCATCGGGCCGGAAGGGCTGCCCGGCGGTATCCAGAGCCGTGTGCACGCCTTTGGAGCGGGCCAGCTCGAAGAATGCCGTCAGGAACTCCATCTGGCGCAGCGGTTCACCGCCGCTGACCGTGATGCCGCCCTTTTTGCCCCAGTAGTTGCGGTAGCGGTAGACCCGCTGGAACAGCTTTTCCACCGTCCATTCCTCGCCGCCCTCCGCAGCCCATGTTTCCGGGTTGTGGCAGTATTTGCACCGCAGGGCACACCCCTGCAAAAACACCACAAAGCGCACACCGGGGCCGTCCACAGAGCCGAAGGATTCCAGCGAGTGGACATAGCCGATGGGGTTACAGGGCTGCATGGCAGGTGCGGGAGATAACGTCCATCTGCTGCTCGCGGGTCAGGTCGATGAACTTGACGGCGTAGCCGGAGACGCGGATGGTGAAGTTGGCGTACTCCTCCTTCTCGGGGTGCTCCATGGCATCCAGCAGCTTCTCCTTGCCAAAGACGTTCACATTCAGGTGGTGTGCGCCCTGATCGAAGTAGCCGTCCATGACCTGTACCAGATTCTCCACCCGCTCGCCTTCGCTGTGGCCCAGAGCGTCCGGGTTGATGGTCTGGGTGTTGGAGATGCCGTCCAGTGCCCAGTGGTAGGGCAGCTTTGCCACCGAGTTCAGGGAAGCCAGCAGGCCGTTCTGCTCTGCGCCGTAGCTGGGGTTTGCACCGGGAGCAAACGGGGTGAATGCGGCACGGCCATCGGGCAGAGCGCCGGTGTACTTGCCGTACACCACGTTGGAGGTGATGGTCAGGATAGAAGTGGTAGCCTCAGAGTTGCGGTAGGTGTGGCGCTTCTTGATCATCTCCAGGAAGGTGCGCAGCAGCCACACGCCGATCTCGTCGGCGCGGTCATCATCGTTGCCGTACTTGGGGAAGTCGCCCTCGGTCTCAAAGCCGGTGGCAAGGCCGCTCTCGTCACGCACTACCTTCACCTTGGCGTACTTGATGGCGCTCAGGGAGTCGATGACGTGGGAGAAGCCTGCAATGCCGGTGGCAAAGGTGCGGCGCACGTCGGTGTCGATAAGGGCCATCTCGGCTTCCTCGTAGTAGTATTTGTCGTGCATATACTGGATCAGGTTCAGCACATTGACGTACAGGCCAGCCAGCCAGTCCAGCATCTGGACATACTTGGGCAGCACCTCGTCGTAGTTCAGGTACTCGCTGGTGATGGGGGCATAGTTGGGGCCGCACTGCTCGTGGCTCTTCTCGTCCACACCGCCGTTGATGGCGTACAGCAGGCACTTGGCAAGGTTGGCGCGGGCACCGAAGAACTGCATCTCCTTGCCGGTCTGGGTGGCAGACACGCAGCAGCAGATGGAGTAATCATCGCCCCAGACGGGCTTCATCACGTCGTCGTTCTCGTACTGGACAGAGCTGGTATCGATGGACACCTTGGCGGCATATTTCTTGAAGCTCTCCGGCAGGGCAGAGGAGTACAGAACGGTCAGGTTCGGCTCCGGTGCGGGGCCCATGTTTTCCAGCGTGTGCAGGAAGCGGTAGCAGTTCTTGGTGACCATGCTGCGGCCATCCATGCCGATGCCGCCCACTTCCAGCGTTGCCCACACGGGGTCGCCGGAGAACAGCTGGTTGTAGCTGGGGATGCGGGCAAACTTGACCATGCGGAACTTCATGACCATGTGGTCGATCAGCTCCTGAGCCTGGGTCTCGGTCAGGGTGCCGTTGTCCAGATCGCGCTGGATGTAGATATCCAGGAAGGTGGAGATGCGGCCCACGCTCATGGCAGCGCCGTTCTGGGTCTTGATGGCGGCCAGATACCCGAAATACAGCCACTGGCAGGCCTCCTTGGCGTTCTTTGCAGGCTGAGAGATATCATAGCCGTAGGCCTCGGCCATCTTCTTCATGCCCTTCAGGGCACTGATCTGGCGGGCGATTTCCTCGCGCAGGCGGATCACGTCGTCGGTCATGGTGCCGTCGCCGCAGTTGGCGAAGTCCTCCTGCTTGAACTCGATCAGTGCATCGATGCCGTACAGGGCCACGCGGCGGTAGTCGCCCACGATGCGGCCGCGGCCGTAAGTGTCCGGCAGGCCGGTGATGATGTGGGTATGGCGGGCCGCCTTCATCTCAGGGGTGTAGGCATCAAACACAGCCTGATTGTGGGTGCGGGTATAATCGGTAAAGATCTTGTGCAGCTCGGCGCTGGGCTGGTAGCCGTAAGTGGTGCAGGCCTGCTCTGCCATCTTGATGCCACCGTAGGGCATGAAGGCGCGCTTGAGGGGCTTGTCGGTCTGCAGACCCACGATCTGCTCCAGATCCTTCAGGCTTTCGTCGATATAGCCGGGGCCGTAAGCAGTCAGGCTGCTGACCACTTCGGTCTCCATATCCAGCACGCCGCCCTTGGCGCGCTCGGCCTTCTGCAGCTTCTGCAGAGCACCCCACAGCTTGTCGGTCGCCTCGGTGGGGCCGGCCAGAAAGCTTTCGTCGCCGTCATACGGGGTGTAGTTCTTCTGGATGAAGTCGCGCACATTGACTTCTTCTTTCCAGATACGGCCCTCAAAGCCTTCCCACTGTTCAAAATTGATCATTGGAACCTCCTTGCTCCATTACGCAGTTAGCGTTTTCTAACTAATGAGCCTTTGAAAAACCGCTCTGTATGGCGGCTTTCTGGGGGCAAAACGGTCTTGAACTGCCGATTGCGGCAGCCCCAACTACAAGGTGTAGACAAAAATGAAAACCTGCCCACAAAATCTTGCGTTATTATAATAGCAAGAACCACTTTAAAATGCAATAGAAAACAAGTGGGTTTTCTTCCAAAGCAAGGGGCTTTCTTTGGGCAGAATGTAGAAAAAGTGCCGAAATCCCGGCGGTGCACCTATTTTGCGAAAAAAATCGCAAAATAAGGGTTGACAAGACTAACCGGCTGTGGTATTCTGTTCTCGCAACGAGGTTAGACAAATCTAACCACGTTGCACCAGAAAAGCGGAAGCCTCTGCAAGGGCTTCTGCGAAAACCGGATCCGCCATGGCAGAGCTGCGGAGCTGTGTCAGGTGATCCCCAAGTTTGTCGTGGCGAGGCCACTCCATCTTGCTTACGCAAGACCGCTTTGTGGCTTAAAAGCCCCACTGGGGCTTTCATTGCTGCGCAAACGCCAATTCCTCCATTCCATTCTCTTTTTTCAAGTGAGCTGTGGTTTTAGTTTGCTCCCACGGCTCGATGCGCGGCATTCGGTGTGATTGGTACCGCACCGTGTGCAAAAGAAACAAAAACGGGACATGCAGCTTGACCACCTGCATGCCCCGATTTTTGTTTTTAACTCCTTCAGTCATGGCTGACACCATGCCAGCTCCCTCAAAGAGGGAGCCCTTGGCAGTGCGGAAAACTTTACAGTTTTGCCAAAGCCTCCCTCACTGAGGGAGGTGGATGCGAGTGCAGCGAGCAGACGGAAGGAGTTTTACTTCACGATTTCCGCCAGCTTTTGATACACTTCCTCCGCGCCGCCCTTGGGTTCTTTGATCTTTACGAACTGGCTGTTGACAATGGCGGTGCCATCGGAGTAGACGGTGAACAGGAGGTTATTGTTCTCGGCATCATCGTAGTAGCTCACGGTGACGGAATCCACCGGGTATTCGTGGCTGTAGGAGGAATACTGCTGGTTGAACCGCCTGACACAGGTAAGGCCGGAGAGCACATTTGCGATCTGCTGATAGGCCGGATCGTCGGCAGAGAGCAGCTGAACGTCCATCTCTGCGGAGCGGGCAAAGTTCTGAATGTGCTCCACCCGGACACTGGCCTGTGTGCTGGCCTCAATGCTGGATGCAAGGTCGATCCGGGCAGAGGGAAGGATGAGCACCAGCGCCAGCAGGATGAGCAAAACGATGCTGAACCGGGACAGAATGCCTTTTTCCTTCATAAGAGTCATGCCTCCTTTGGCGGCTCCGCTCCCATTTGGCCCAGATGCCGCTGAGCGATGAAGAAGCCCACGGCGCTGGCGGCGAACACCACATAATAGCTGGCGATGCGGTAGAGCATCATCACGCTCATCACCTCGCCGCGCTCCAGAAAGCTGCCGAACACCAGCAGGAATGCCGTTTCGATGGAGCCCATGCCGGCCACATTAGGCAGGGCGTTGGACAAAAACAGCATCAGGCTGGTGAGCAGCTGCACCTGCAAAAAGCTCAGAGGGGAAAGCCCCATGAACCGGATGCACAGGTAGGGCAGGCAGAACAGCCCGAACAGCTTGACCGCCTGCAATGCCAGAATTTCAGCGCAGCGGGGCTTATCTGCCAGCAGGCGGCGGCTCTCCTCGCCCAGAACATCCAGCTGCTGCTGCCAGTCGGCGCGGCGCTGCTGCCATTTTTCCGTTTTGGGCAGCAGACGCATCAGCCAGCGGGCAAGGTTCTGCACCAGCGGCGATACGCACACCAGCACCAGCACCACAATGATGGCCGCCACTACAGCGTATGCCATGGGCAGATAATTCATCACACCGGTGGTGTTGGCGGCAAGCCATCTGTGCTGAAACAGCAGCATCACCGTGGCATACAGCAGCACGGTGGTTTTGTGGAACACGTACTGCAGGGTCATCAGGCCCACGCCCGGGCCAACCGGCAGGCCGCAGCGGTGCAGATACCAGGTCTGCACCGGCACTGCACCTGCGCCCAGCGTGACCACATTGCCAAAGGTGCCGCACCACGCGGTATCGATGCCCTGCCAGAGCCTGAAGCCCGGGATGCGGCTGCGCACGATGACCCACGCCACGCACCCCTCCAGCAGCGGGTAGCTGAGGCCGATGGCCAGCACCACCAGCACCTGCCATGCGGACAGCTGCGAAAGCGCTGCGGTGATCTCGGCCCAGTTGTCCTTGAACAGCAGCACGATGATGCCGGTAAGTGCGGCGAGCACCAGCAGCGAGATCACTGTCTTTTTGCGGGAAGGTGCGGCAGAGGCAGGTTGGCTCATAGAGAGAACAGGCTCCTTTCAGGCGGAATGATTTGATAAAAGTATAACACACGCGGCCTGTGTCTTTGTGAACGGAACTGGAATTTTCTTGTGCAATTTTGATGGAATGATAAAAAGGCAAGGGCAGATGCACGCATCGACCCTTGCCTTTATCTTGTTTTTAGTCTGTTGATTCGTTCACCAGCCGTGTCAGGGTGGCAACATAGGCTTCGTTGGAATAATATTTCTCGTACATTTTCCGGCAGTCAGCTTTCATGGCGGCCAGCTGTTCCGGATGCAGAATAGCATGTTCCAGCACCTTTGCCAGCTGATCCGGGTCGTCGTCTTTGTACACAAAGCCGTCCACGCCCTCGGTGATCAGCCCGGCGGTGCCGGTGTGCTCCGACACGATGGAGGGCTTGCCGAAGATCAGGCCCTCGGTGACGAAGGTTGGCATGGGATCATCGCGGGAAGCGCATACCACGCAGGCGCACTGATCCATCAGGGATTTAATCTCGGGCCGTTCCAGACGCTTGCGGTAGAAAACGGTGTCCGGGTAGTCCTCCACCAGTGCATCCACGGCGTTCTTCAGGCTCTTGTCCGCCGCCTTGCCCACGAACAGGAAAGCAGCCTTCTGGCGCACCTCGGGCTTTAGCAGGCGGATGGCGTTGCAGAAAATATCCTGACCCTTGCGCGGCTCAAAGGAACCTACGGTCACGAACAGCGGCCTGCCGCCGGCATAGCTGATATCGTAGGGCGGGAAGCTTTCCTGCGCATAGTCCGGCAGACCGTAGATCAGCTGTTCAATGCTGAAGTCCGGCCGCACCGAGTGCATGGCGGCAGTGGCGTGGGAGCCTACGGCGCACACATGCACATTGGAGCCCAGTGTTTTGGGAATCTTGTGCGCAATGAACGGGTAGCCTGCAAAGGCATCGTGCAGCCACCACAGCACCGGCACGAAGGAGCCGTTCAGGGTGCTCACGGCGGCAGCCTCTACCACGGTGTTGGCCAGCACAAAATCGGCACTGGTGGCAAGGCCCCACAGCGACGAGTTCATCACGCAGTCGCTGCGGGTCACTACGGCGGCACCGGCATCCAGAAACAGCGGCAGCGAGCCGTCGTCCGCAGGGCCAAGCACCACCACTTCAAAGCCCATGCTGCGCAGCACCGGCACGGCACTTGTCAGCACGATGGGCGCACCGGTCATGGTCAGCTCGTGGCTCAGGATCAAAGCACGCTTTCCGTCTGCAGAGAACACATCGTCGGCACACAGCTCCCGCCGGAAGTGCAGCAAAGACTGCGGGATGCGGTGGCAGTTTTCCGCCATGGCGGTGGCAAGGCGCAGCAGCTCGGTCACGCTGTCCCTGCCGCGCGCAGCGGCGCGCACCCGGTCCAGAAGCTTCCGCGATACCATGGCGCAGCGGCTGCACGGGATGTGCTGGGTGCTCAGATAAAGGGCGGTGGAGCCATCGAAGCCAAAGGCGGCATCACACACCACAAAATCGGCACCGGTGCGCAGGGCGGCGGCAAAATAGGTCAGGGCGGTGGAGGTGCACTCCAGATCTTCGCTGACCAGCAGCACGCCCTCCACCGAGTCGGTCAGGGCGGGGGCCAGCTCCGTCACCAGCCGGAACTTGCGGTGCAGCTGGTTTTCCAGTGCGTGCTCCAGCGCCTGATGACGGCCCGGTGCATACACCAGCAGATAGGTGCTCTGGGTATCGGTATAAACCTGCTTCGTCAGCTGCTTACGCTGCAGGGTGCTGTAACTGCTGTACATGTTGACAACTCCTTTAGCGATCCGATTCAGCCGCGCAGCAGGCGGCGCAAAGCACGCAGCGGTGCGGTAAGCCGCCAGCTGCTGCTCTCGTACAGGTTTTCCAGCGAATCTTCATAGGCAGCACGGCTGTTCTGCAGTTCCGTCAGCTGATTGTTCAGCCGGGTGTTCTCGGCAAGGGCGGCCTGAAGCTGTTCCAGAACATCGTTCTTTTCGGCCTCAGCCTGCAGCTTGATGGTATTCAACGCGCTGAGCAGGGCCTTGCCGGGCTGCTCGTGCTGGAAGCGGCCCAGCGGATAGTAATGATAGGTTACGGCAAACTTCATCCCGGCCGCAAAGGGCACGGTGCTGCACACGGTCAGGTTGGGGTCCACATCCAAAAACAGCAGGCAGTCTTCCTGCAGCCGGATGCCGTTCATGGCGCGGCATTCCAGCCGCTCGTCCGAGATGCTCAGGTCAGTCACGCAGCAGGCCAGCTCACCGGGGTCCAGCCGCAGCGCACGGGCATCCGTGGGCAGGGTGAACACCGCAGAGACCTCGTGGGTCAGTTCGTCGTAGGCATCCTCGGCAACGGTCAGGCATTCCCGCGGGGAATAGCCGGAGCCGGAATCGTAGAACAGCTGCGGCAGGGTCAGGGCGGCAGGTTCGTTGTCGCTGCCGTGCCTTGCCAGTGCGGCCTGATAGTTCAGCACCTGTTGTTCCAGCTCCAGACACCGCTGTGCCAGCCGGGATACACCTTCGTCAGAGAGCTTGAGCTGCTGTTCCAAGTCAGCAGCGCGGCTGCGGGCCGCAGCAAGGGTCTCGGGGACATCGTTGTTCATAACCGGATTCTCCTCTTACTTTTATGATGGCTGCACCGCAGCAGCCGGAAAAACATGTCAGTGCCGGGAGGTATAGTGCACGGCGGGCGTTCTGCGCTGTGCCGGGAAAAATCGGATGATGAGTGCGCGGCGTACACGCAGCAGCTCACACACCAGCCAGATAGAGCCCAGAGCGATGGCATATTGCAGCCACATGCCCAGCACCGGCTGCGCAGAGAACTTTGCTACCATCAGATACCACGGAATAGCGATGATCTCCACGGTATGTACGCAGAAAATGTTCAGCGAACGGCGGCCCACCGCTTCCAGAAAGTGCACGATGGGGCCATGGCCGCGGCTGAGCCGCATGAACAGCCGGATGAAAAGCAGGCCTGCAGCACCGTCCAGAAAGATGCTCAGCGGCCCCAGTGACCACTCGGCCAGCGAGATGCAGTCGGTGGTGCGGGTAGCAAGAGCGCCTACGGCAATGAGTGCTGTGGCGGCCAGCAGCCCGGCAAAGACTTTGGGCGGCAGGGGCTCGTCCAGCAGATGCTTCTTTTTGGCAAGGAAGCCGATATAGAGGTAGGGCACCACCACGGCACCCTGGATCAGGCAGAAGGGCAGCTCCCACACAAGGCTCGCGCCCCAGCCCAGCAGGACGCAGCCTGCCACAGCCCATGGAACATAGCGCTCCGGGAAGATGTTCAGGATCACATCCAGCAGCACCCAGCCTACCAT
The DNA here is from genome assembly GCF_040096475.1 of Faecalibacterium faecis. Classification (NCBI taxonomy): domain Bacteria; kingdom Bacillati; phylum Bacillota; class Clostridia; order Eubacteriales; family Oscillospiraceae; genus Faecalibacterium; species Faecalibacterium faecis. The sequence continues at coordinate 43,553 of NZ_JBBMEP010000005.1, forward strand.
CAGCGCCAGCAGATACCACATCGGCCCGCAGGAGAAGAACTCCTGCCCGAAATACTTGGCCGTGTGGGGCAGGCCCAGCAGAAAGCCGCCGGTGACCTTGATAGACTCGCCGATGGTGCCGGGTAGGTACTGGAACGTCTTATAATGAATGATAAAGTGCAGCACGCAGGTGAACAGCGCCGTGTAAGCATAGGGTTTGAGCAGGCTTTTGAGCTGCTGGTGGATGCACTTGTGGATAGAGCGCTTGCGGAAGCCGTAGCCGCTGGCAATAAAAAAGGCGGCCATCAGCGCTTCGCGGTAGATGAAGGGGAAAAACGCGGTCAGGGACAGGCCGCTGACCGCCTGCATGGGATAAAGCTCGGCGGTATGCGCAAAAACGATGGTCAGCATACCGGCACCCTTGAGCATGTCGAACATGCCGATGGAGCTGGCGGTGCGGGGCTTGGTTCCTTCCATGGAGGTTCCTTCCTTGCGCGGGACATTCCATCAGAGCCGGACGCCGCACAATGCGTAGATTTTGAATGAAAAAGATAAAATTTTGTATGGATATGAACCCAGTATAATGCTTTTTGCACAGACTGTCAATTTTGAATTGCGGTCCGGCGGGCGGGGACACATTGTAGCCTGCAATAAAAGCATAGCACAGGCAGGGTGGCTTCGCAACGAAAGGCAGAATTTACATCTGGAAACGACATGATATGCAAGATTTTATTGTCAATGTTTGGAATTAAATGTTGCAAAACTCTTGCATTGACACGGGCCTTATTGTATACTGGGCACAGTTGGAAATGACTGGAAGGATCTGTGTTGGCCTACACAGGAGCGCCGGATCGGATGATAAAAATGGAGGCAGAAAATGATTACATCGCTGTATCAGTCACTTTGCAATATGGAAACCAACATTGCAGACCGTGTGGCTCTGCGCTGGTATGATGAAAAAAAGCAGGGCGTGGCCGAGGTGCACTACGCACAGTATGCCCAGGATCTGCGCCGGTTCGTGGCGTTCCTGCGTGCAGAGTATGGCGATGTGCGCGGCAAGCGTGTGGCGATCCTGGCCCGCAACAGCTACCAGTATGTCATCTGCATGTACGGCACGGTCATTGCCGGAGCCGTGGCTGTGCCGCTGAACCTTGGCAAGGACTGGGATGCCATCTCCTATGAGCTGGGCCTCACCGAGCCGGTGTGCATCCTGCAGGATGGCGAGTTCGCGGAGCGGGAGCCTGCCCTCGCTGAGACCTACGGCAGCATCCTGAAGCCCATGGACGTCTTTGCGGCCTATGAGCCTGCCGAGGACGTGACCGAGGTGGAGGACCTCTCTGCTCTGGCCTTTATCATGTTCACCTCCGGCACCACCGGCCGCAGCAAGGGCGTTATGCTGAGCCAGAAGAACCTGTTCAGCGCCATGCCGGCTTTTCTGGACCCCTTTGACGATGTGAAGAAGTACACGGGCTGGAACACCGATGAGTTCTCGTCCCTGTCCGCCCTGCCCATGTTCCACATCTCCGCCATGACCAGCCTTGTTTCGTGGAGCATCACCGGCCACTCCATCAACCTGTGCAACAACCTGAAGTATTTCTACCGTGATCTGGGTGCCATGCACAGCGAGGTGATGGCAGTGGTGCCGGTGCTGCTGAAGAGCATCTACAGCGATGTGATGAAGGGCCGCCGCGACCGCCTGAACGGCCTGTGCGTGCTGACCTGCGGCGCTGCCATGTTCGACCCCAAGATTCTGAGTGATATGATGGAGAAGGGCTTCTTTGTGGCCCAGATGTACGGCCTGACCGAGACCTGCGGCGACGGTGCATGGAACTCCTCGCAGGAGGCAAAGTACCTGACCAGCGTGGGCCATGTGGACCTCAGCTGTGAATACAAGCTGGACGACGGCGAGCTGTGTATGCGGGGCGACCCCATCATGCTGGGCTACTACAAGGACCCGGAAGGCACTGCAGAAGTCATCGATGCAGACGGCTGGTTCCATACCGGCGACATTGCCCGGGTGGAAGAGGACGGCTACATGTACCTGACCGGCCGCAAGAAGAACGTGATCATTCTGGACAGCGGCGAGAACGTGAACCCTGAGGAGCTGGAAAAGCTGCTGGTGCCCTGTGCGGACATTCAGGAGTGCATCGTGAAGGAAAAGGACAAAAAGATCTGTGCCCTCATCTACTGTGACCCTGCAAAGCAGGATGCGGTGAAGGAGTTCGTCACTGGGGTCAACCGCGGCCTGCCGCTGTACAAGCGCATGGTGACGGAGTTCAGCGCACAGCCGCTGCCCCGCAACGCCATGGGAAAACTGCTGCGCTGAACACAGGAGGAAACAGAACAATGCGTAAGATCAGAGTGCTGGATAATGTCTACGACCTTATCACCATCAACATGGAAGACCGCTTCAAGGATAATGTGGCCTTCCGCTTCTACGACACCGCAAACGATGCCGTGACCACCATCCTCTATAAGGATTATGTGCAGGATATCCGCAAGGCGGTGAATTACTTCCAGTCCACCATCCCGGAGATCAAGGGCAAAAAGATCTGCCTGCTCACCAAGAACAGCTACGAGTATGCCGTGAACACCTTTGGCGTGGTGGCGGCCGGTGCGGTGCTGGTGCTGCTGAACCAGCGCAAGAGCTGGGACGAGCTGAGCTACGAGCTGGGCCTTGTGGAGCCGGATGCCATCCTGACCGACGGCGACGACTACGGCTTCAACGACCAGCTCAAGGCTGCCTACGGCGATATCCTCCGCCCCATGGATGGCTTCCGAAGCTATGAGCCTGCGCAGCTGACCCGCTGCATCGACCACGAAGCCCTGATGGTCCTGATGTTCACCTCCGGTACCACGGGCCGCAGCAAGGGCGTGATGCTGAGCGAGAAGAATTTCTTCTCGGTGATGCGTGCCCACACCCAGATCGGTGAGCACATGATGGCGTATAAGCACGAACCGAACCTCGTCATGAGCCAGTACACCGTGCTGCCCATGTTCCATCTGGGCGCGTTCATCTGCCTGTTTTCCTGGGCCCACGCAGGCTGGGCGCTGAACGTCAGCAGCGACATCCGCAACTTCTATAAAGAGGTAAAGCGGATGCCCAGTCAGGCCATGGCGGTGGTGCCGGTCATTATGAACTCGCTCCACCACGATGTGATGCGCGGCCGCAAGGACCGTCTGGGAGAGCTGTGGGTGCCCATCTGCTCCTCTGCCATGTTCGACCCGCAGGTGATGCTGGATATGGCGGAACACGGCATGTTCGTGGTGCAGACCTACGGCAGCACCGAGACCTGCGGCGACGGCATCATCAACTACGCACAGGACGCAAAGCACATCGGCGCTGTGGGTCAGGGCAACGATTATCTGGACTACAAGATCGCCGAGGATGGCGAGCTGTGCATGCGCGGCGACAGCATCATGCTGGGCTACTACAAGGACCCGGAGGCCACCGCCGAGGTCATTGACGCGGACGGCTGGTTCCACACTGGCGATCTGGCCCGCAAGGACGAGGACGGCTACTATTTCCTGACCGGCCGCAAGAAGAACCTCATCATTCTGGACAGCGGCGAGAACATCAGCCCCGAAGAGCTGGAAGGCATCGTGGGCAAGTGCGAAGCCGTGAAGGAATGTGTTGTAAAAGAAATGGGCAAGAAGATCGGCGTGGTGGTCTATTGCGACGAGGACAAACAGCAGCAGGTGCGGGACTTTATCACCGAGGCAAACCGCACCCTGCCGCTGTACAAGCGTATGAGCGCAGTGGAGTTCAGCACCGAGCCGCTGCCGCGCAACGGTGCAGGCAAGCTGCTGCGCCAGTGATACGGATGCGATCGAATGCCCGGATGCATAAATGGGCCGGCAGACCGGCAGACTGAAAACAGGAGTTCCGACAAAAAACAAAGCTTTGTTGCCGGAACCCTTGCGCACAGGAGAGAATCAGGGTATTATTATGGAAAGGCATAGGAGATTGTGCCTATTATCCGTCACGGAAAGGAAGAAAATTTCTATGGAACGAGCAGAGATCATTTCCCAGATCCTGGCCATCCTGGAGGATGTTGCCGAGGTCTCTCCCGAAGATGTGAATGAGAACAGCGTCCTGATGGACGATCTGGATCTGTCCTCAATGGAGATCCTGACCATTGTGGCAGACCTCGAGGAGACCTTCGGCCTGCGCATCCCTGAAAAGGAGCTGCGCAACTTTGTGACCATAGGGGATCTGGTGGATTATCTGGCGGCAAACGCGGGGTAACAGTTCATGAATGAGTCGCAGCGCTCGACGGAGTACATCTTTCAGGGAACGATGTACTTCTTCCGTCGGGAGAAGATCCTGTGTCGGTACCAGTTTGCGCTGCAGGATGCGGTGGAACCCGCTCTTTTGCAGCGCGCACTGGAGGCGGCGCTTTCGGCCGCACCGTACTATCGGGTACAGCTGGTGCAGGAAAAGCGGAGCTTTTTTCTGGAGCCGAACCCGAACCCCTGCCTTGTGTATCAGGACAGCGCACAGCGCGATATCCCGGAGGAAACGAACGGCTATCTTTTCAGCGTGAGCTGTGAGGGGGACACCGTCTATTTTGACTGGTATCATTTCCTCATGGACGGCCACGGGGTGTCGCCCTTCCTCACCCGCATTCTGGAACAGTACTGCAACCTGCGCTATGGCACGGCGTTTGCAAACACGCCCATCGTGTGCAGCCCGGCCTATGACATCGAGGCCATGATGGCAAAATACCCGCCCCCCACAGCCACCGAGAGCACGATGCAGAGGGATGTGGTGCAGACATGGGAGGGCAGGATGCGCCGCACCCGGGTGCGGCTGACCAAGCAGAGCCTTGTGGACCGGGCAGTGGAGAACGGCGTCAAGCCCTTTACAGCGCTGGCCGGTCTGCTGAGCCTTGCGCTGCGCAGCTATCTGGGCAAAGACGAGATCCAGTATTCCTACTCGGCAGATACCCGCAGGGAAGCGGGCGTGCCGGATGCCCTTTACAACTGCGTGTGCTCCTTCCAGAGCGGCGTGAAGCTGAACGATGACACCCGCCTTGCGGACATCGTGCCGGAAATGGATGCCGAGGTGCTCCGCACCCTGCAGCCGGAGGCAAAGCTGCGCCAGATGGTCCAGCAAATGAGCTGGGTGTACAAGGTGGACCAGCAGAAAGCGCCCCTGCGCATCAAGCAGAGGGTGTTCCAGATGGGTGAGTACATCAGCGGTGTCCCGGCGGATTTCTGGCTCAGCTATCTGGGCAATCCGCTGCTGCCGGCTACGCCGGAGCTTGAGCAGTACACCAAAGACTTCAACGTCTGGGTCCCGCCGGATGGCGGCTCCATGGGTGTGGAAGCCTCCAGCCTGAATGGCATCATCACCCTGTGCATCGAGAATAAGGCCGAAATGCCAGGCCTTGCCGGGATGATCCGCACCGCCTTTGAAAAAGAGGACATCACGGTGCTGGAAGCCGTGGATCTGGATACATAAGTGCAGAACATAAAAAGCACTCTTTCCGGGCAGGAAAGGGTGCTTTTTTGCGTCTTATTCGGTCCGTGCAGGCCGTGTGGTCACTTCGCCGCAGCGCAGAGCCTCCTGCCGACCGTTCTCCCGCTGGATGACCAGCCGCCCTTCCTCGTCGATGGCAAGGGCCTTTGCGGCGTAGGTCTCGGTCTCGGCACACACCGTCACCCAGTGGCCGGGCACAAAGCACTGGGCACGGTACTCATCCAGACAGTCAAACGCCGGGCAGAGGGCCAGCAGCTCCCGGGCAATGGCCCCGGCCAGTGCGGCCCGGCTCACCGGGGCAGGCCCGCCGGGGTACAGGCTCCCGGCCTTGCGGGCCAGCTCCTCCGGCCAGTCGGCAGCGGTGGAGGTAAGGTTCAGCCCGATGCCCACCACCAGCCATTCCAGCTGTCCGCTCTCGAGGTCGGTCCCCGCTTCGGTCAGGATGCCGCAGACCTTTCTGCCCTGATAGTACAGGTCGTTGACCCACTTGACGGCAAGCTCCAGCCCGCAGAGCTTTTTCACGGCACGGCAGACCGCCACCGCTGCGCTGATGGTAGCGGTCTGGGCATTGGCGGCGGGCATTTCCGGGCGCAGCAGCACCGAGCAGTAAACGCCCTTGCCTGCCGGGCTTTCAAATCTCCGGCCCAGCCTGCCGCGTCCGGCGCTCTGGTGGGCGGTGAGCACCAGCGTGCCATGGGGTGCACCATCCAGCGCCAGCAGCTTTGCCGTGCGGTTGGAGCTTTCCAGCGTGTCATATAAATAGATGGGTGCAGGGTAGTCCCCGATGGCTTCGGCGCAGAACGGGTCGCCGCCTGCCAGCCGGTAGCCCCGGCGGGGCGCAGCTTCCAGCGCGTACCCTTGGGCCGTGAGGGCCGCAGCGGCCTTGTGCACGGCAGCGCGGCTCACGCCGAGGGTCTCGGCCAGCTGCTGGCCGGAAACGTAGCTGCCCCCGGCAGCGGAAAGTGCCTGCAAAAGTGCCTGACGGGTACTGACAGCCATGGCCGAATGCCTCCTTTTGTGCTATACTACTTCTATTGTATCATAAAAATAAAAGTTTTTGCAGGATTTTGAACGGCTGTTTCGTATGAATGTGCAGAAGGGCAGCGCAGGGGCTGCACTTCATCGGGCCGGGACGAAACTGAAAGGAGGTGGGCAGGCCGTTGACGACCTTGGAATTCAGCGCGATGGTGCAGAAATACCAGTCGCTCGTGTATACGGTCTGCCACCAGCTGGTGCCGGATGCCGGCGATGCGCAGGACCTGACGCAGGAGACCTTTCTGGCGGCATGGCGGGCCATTGACCGCTGTCCGTCCGGGTTTGAAAAACAGTGGCTGGCACGCATCGCTGCCAACAAGGCAAAGGACTATCTGCGCAGCGCATGGGTGCGCAGGGTGAACATTCCCGGCGACGATATTCTGGCGCTGGAAGGTGCGCCGCCCGGCACCCAGCCGGAACAGCAGGTGCTGGATGCTCTGGGCGAGGAAGAGCTCACCGCCATGATCCTGGACCTGCGGGAGCCCTACAGAACGCCTTGCCGTCTGGTGCTGCTGGAACAGCACACCATGGCCGAGGCGGCACAGCTGTGCGGCCGCCCGCCCAAGACGGTGGAAGCACAGATCTACCGGGCAAAAAAGATGCTGGCACAGCAGATACTACAGCGTGAAAACGATGGAAAGGAGTGCGTACATGGAACTGTTTGACAAAAACGGCTGCCTGACCGACGAAGGCCTGCAGGCCCTGCAGGCAGGCGGGCTGGATGAGCTGGGCCGGCTGGAAACCGCCGAGCATTTATCCTACTGCGATAAATGCATGGACCGCTACACCGCTCTGCTGACGGCAGATGCGCTGGAAACGCCGCCGCACTCCGCGCACAAGGCGGTGATGGCCGCCATCTGGGTGCGGCTGATGCAGAACACATGGGGCCGTGCCGCAGTGGCCGGTGTGGCGGCGGTGCTGGCCTTTACCATGTGGCGCTCCGGCACCATAGACCAGCTGCTGAATTTCCGGCAGGAGCTGCACACATGGACACCGGAGACCAGCCAGAGCCAGACCGAAGAAGCCTTGCAGCTGGGCAAGCCGGTGGAAGATGGCCGACCGTCCGCCCAGCCGGAAATACTGGGAAAGCCAATGGACGACGACAAGCCGAAGCAGCAGGCTTCGCTGGCAAAAGCACTCAATGACCTGCTGTTCGGAGCCGGCGGCCCTGCAGCAGAAAAATACAAAAATTCGCCACTTGCAGATCAAACAAAATAAGGAGATCGATTATGATGAAAAACGGAATCCTGACCTTCCTCTTCGCCTTTTGCCCGGGCGCAGGCCAGATGTATCAGGGCTACATGAAGCGCGGCCTTTCGCTCATTACGATGTTCTGCGTGGCCTTTGGTGCGGGAACTCTGCTGGGAGTTTTGTATGTAGCCATGCCCATTGTGTGGATGTACAGCTTCTTTGACACCTTCAATCTCCGGGCGCAGATCGGCGCAGGCACCGCCCCGCAGGACGATTATCTGGTGCACATCAACTGGCACGACCAGCGCATGGAACAGTTCATGCTGGACAGCCACAAGCTGCTGGGCTGGGGTCTGATCGCGCTGGGCGCGCTGGTGGCCTACCAGAACATCCTTATGAACACGCTGGGGGATATCGTGTGGCGCTGGGGCCAGAGCAGCCCTTTCTTCCGCGCACTTTACCTGATGATGGATCAGCTGCCGGAGGTGGTGGTGTGCGTGGCCCTGATCATCTGCGGTGCATGGCTGGTGCGCGGCCCCAAGGGCAGAAAGCAGAAGCCGCAGAACGATGCCGAAGATGAAGATTTTACCGAGTATACTGCACAGGATGCGCAGGCGGAGCCGAAAGCAAAGGGCTTTGCCATGCCCAAGCTCTCGGCTCTGCTGGGCAAGCCCGTGACCCCGGACGATGAGACGGAGGATGCCGACGATGGACGAGACGAGAAATGATGCGCCGCTGACCGGTGAAGCACCGCAGACTGCAAAACCGCAGCCGCTGCGCCGGGTGGGCAGCTTTACGCTGGGCGTATGCCTGATCGCAGCGGGCATCTTCTTTCTGCTTGCCTATTTTGTGCCGGGCTTTGACTGGAAGCTGACGCTCAAGATCGCCCCAGCGGCAGGGCTGATCCTGCTGGGCGGCGAGGTGCTCTTTTTTGCCGCCCGCCCGGGCCGCTGGAAATACGATTTCTGGTCGGTGCTGATCTGCCTTGTGCTCATGGGCGGATGCTTTGGCCTTTCGCTGCTGCCGGTAGTGTGGGATGAACTCGGCCCGGAGCGGAATCAGGCAAGCATGAAGTTGGGGCAGGAATATACGACAGAAGCCTATGACAAGATCAAACAAACAGCCCCGGATATCCGTGTGAAGAATATCAGCGGAAACGCCTACCTGTACAGCAGTGAGGCGAAAACGCTGCGGGATGTGAATGCCGGAAACGGCTATCTGAGCCTGACTGTGGAGCTGTTTGGCGGCTATGACAGCGTACAGGCCTTTGCGCAGGACTGCCGCAGCGTGACCGATGCCGTGCAGCAGTGCAGCGCACAGCCGGATGAGCTGCGCATTACATGGTCGCCGGAGAACGACCCGGGCCAGAGTCTTGCCTCCGGCAGCCTGCAGAATGTGGAGCAGTACACGCTGGAACTGGAAGGCATCGCACAGCTGGACTGGACAGCAGAGCAGATGGCAAAGCAGACCGAGGTGCAGTATCTGCTGGACGAAGAAAACGAAGAAACGGCAGAGTCCGAAGCTTTTTCCGAGGAAAGCGCGGAGCTGAGTGAGTGAAACAAAAAATGCTTCCGTGCGACGCACGGAAGCATTTTTTGTACGTTTATACGGTCGATCTTACAGCTTTTTGCCAGTGAGCAGCTCGTAAGCTTCCAGATACTTGGCAATGGTCTTGTCAATCACGTCCTGCGGCAGGTCGTAGTTGCTGTCGGGGTTGGCCTTGAGCCAGTCGCGCACGAACTGCTTATCGAAGGAAGGCTGGCTGTGGCCCGGCTCGTAGCCTTCCAGCGGCCAGAAGCGGGAGGAATCCGGGGTGAGCATTTCGTCGCCCAGCACCACGTTGCCGTTCTCATCCAGACCAAACTCAAACTTGGTGTCGGCAATGATGATGCCGCGGGAGAGCGCATATTCAGCACACTTCTTATACAGGGCAATGGTGTAGTCGCGCAGCTTGGTGGCGTACTCCTCGCCGTGGCCGGGGAACTGCTTTTCCAGCACCTCGATGCTCTTTTCGTAGGAGATGTTCTCGTCGTGGTCGCCGATCTCGGCCTTGGTGGAGGGAGTGTAGATAGGCTCGGGCAGCTTGTCGGACTCCTTCAAGCCCTCGGGCAGCTGGATGCCGCACACCTTGCCGGTCTTCTGGTAGCTGGCCCAGCCGCTGCCGGTGATGTAGCCGCGCACGATGCACTCAATGGGCAGCATGGTCAGCTTACGGCACATCATGCTGTTGCCGTCGAACTGGGGCTGCTGGAAGAACTCCGGCATATCCTTCACGTCCACGCTCAGCATATGGTTGGGCAGCAGATCGCGGGTGTAATCGAACCAGAACTTGCTCATCTGGGTCAGAACGGTGCCCTTTTTGGTGACCTTGTTTTTCAGGATGACATCAAACGCGGAAATGCGGTCGGTAGCAACCATGATGAGGCTGTTACCGTTATCATAGATCTCACGAACCTTGCCTTCTTTAATGGGCTTGAACTCAGTCATAATCAAACACTCCATTTTCCAATGCCGAAAAAGCGGCGGTGTATCTTACCTGATTATTGTACCATGTCTGCGGACAGTTTGAAAGAAACAGAATGAAAGGAAAATCAGGCCGTTTTTGCATTTTTCTCGTGAAAAATGTACGAAAAATAGAATCAAAATTCGGCGATTTGACGATAAAAGTCGTACTTTCACAACAATGAAGCACCTTTTTGTAAAATGTAGGCATGGACATTCCGGCGATTGTGCGGTATCTTATAATCAACAAATTAGAATAGGGAGGGTTTACATATGGGCAGTTTTCCCAAAGATTTTCTGTGGGGCGGTGCCACCGCTGCCAACCAGTGCGAGGGCGCATGGCAGGCAGGCGGCAAGGGCCTTGCCACCGTGGATGTGACCCCGTTTGGCCCGGACCGCTTCCCGGTGGCGCTGGGTCGGCTGGAAATGCTGGAGTGCGACGACAAGCACTATTATCCCAGCCATGAAGCCATTGACCTGTATCACCATTATAAAGAGGACATCGCCCTCTTTGCCGAGATGGGTTTCAAGTGCTTCCGGCTGTCCATCGCATGGACCCGCATCCTGCCGAACGGCGACGATGCCCGGCCCAATGAAGAGGGCTTGAAGTTCTATGAGGATGTGTTTGATGAGTGCCACAAATACGGCATTGAACCGCTTGTGACCATCTGCCACTTCGATACCCCCATTGCCCTCATAAAAAAGTATGGCGGCTGGAAAGACCGCCGCATGGTGGATGCCTATGTGCACTACTGTGAAGTACTGTTTGACCGCTACAAGGGGAAGGTGAAATACTGGCTCACCTTCAACGAGATCAACATGCTGCTGCATCTGCCCTTTACCGGCGCGGGGCTAGTGTTCTATCCGGGCGAGAATGTGCAGCAGGTGGAGTATCAGGCGGCACATCATGAGCTGGTGGCCAGCGCAAAGGCGGTCAAGCTGGCCCATGAAAAGATGCCCGGTGCCATGGTGGGCTGTATGCTGGCGGCAGGCCAGTATTACCCGCGCACCTGTGCACCGGAGGATATCCGTGCCGCGCAGGAAGCGGACCGCGACAACTACTTCTTTACCGATGTGCAGGCCCGGGGAGCCTACCCGGTGTGGGCAAAAAAGCGGATGGAGAAGGCCGGCATCACCCTACACACCGAGCCGGGCGATGAGCAGGTTCTGAAAGAAGGCACCGTGGATTTTGTCTCCTTCAGCTACTATTCCAGCCGCTGCATCACCACGGATCAGGAAATCCTGGCAGAAGAAAAGGCCGACGGCAATGCGGTGCTGGAAGCTGTGAAGAACCCGTACCTCAAGGCCAGCGAGTGGGGCTGGGCCATCGACCCGGTGGGCCTGCGCGTGACGTTGAACACCATCTACGACCGGTACGAAAAGCCTATGTTCATTGTGGAGAACGGCCTTGGCGCGGTGGATACCGTGGAAGCGGACGGCTCCATCCACGACAGCTACCGCATCGATTATCTGCGCGCCCACATCGAGCAGATGGAAAAGGCCGTTAACGAGGACGGCCTGCCGCTGATGGGCTACACCACATGGGGTCCTATCGACCTTGTGAGCGCATCCACCGGTGAGATGAAAAAGCGCTACGGCTTTATCTATGTGGATAAGGACAACGACGGCAACGGCACACTGGCCCGCAGCCGCAAGGACAGCTTCTACTGGTACAAAAAGGTCATTGCTTCAAACGGCACCGACCTTGCCTGAAATTTGCGAAAAAATAAATTTGTGAGAAAGAATTGGAATTTATGACACCTGAGATCATTGCACACCGCGGCGCGTCCTATCTTGCGCCGGAAAATACCCTTTCTGCGTTCCGCAAGGCGATGGAGATCGGCGCGGACGGCGTGGAAATGGACGTACAGCAGACCAGCGATAAAAAGCTGGTGATCCACCACGATTTTGTCATTGACTGGCACACCGATATGCGTGGCCAGATCTACGACATGACCGAGGGCGAGCTGAAGGCGCTGGACTTTGGCAGCTGGAAGGATGTGAACTATCGGAACGAGAGGATCGCTACCCTGCAGGAGGCACTGGCTCTGTGCAGGGAAATGGAAGGTACCATCGTTCAGCTGGAAATGAAGGCCACCATCGATGACGACCCGGATTTTGTCCCCCGCGTGATCGAGGAGGTGCGTGCAGCAAACATTACCGACCGGCTGGTGGTGATCTCGTTCAACCACGACCTGCTGCGGCAGGCAAAGCAGCTGATGCCGGAGCTGAAGGTGGGCGTGCTGGTCTACGGTGCGTTGGAGACCATGGCGCTGCCCACTAGCACATGGGAAATGCTTGGCCTGCAGAACGGGCTGGAAGAGGATGATTTTCCACAGCTGCCGCCGCTGTCGGTGGAAAATGTGGATGACGAAAACTGCAGCTGGGCCCTGCGCTGGATGGGCAACCAGATCAGTATGCTGCAGGCGAACTTTCCGGGCAAGAGTCTGGTAGAGGTAGCCCAGCGCCTGCTGGAACAGCGGGACCCGGTAAAGTATGTGCAGACGCTGGACTTCAAGCCGGACTGGGTGAGCTGCGAATATCACACCGCTTACCAGCAGCCCAGCATGGTGCAGAAGCTGCATGATCTGGGCATCAAGGCGGCATACTGGACGGTGGACGGGGAACAGGCCGTGAAAGACCTTTGGCCCCTGCAGCCGGATGCCATCGTCACAAACCGCCCGGACCGCGTGCGGGAATGGATCTCTGAACTGGAAATGACAGAATAAAGGGCAGAAGCTGCATCCCTTCGGTGCGGCCTGATTCCCCAAGCAACATCTGAAAAGCAAACAGCGGACAGCCTGCAGGCCGTCCGCTGTTGTGCTATGCAAAAGATGTTATAAAATATATCCGAGGCTCCGCAGCACGAACAGCCAGAAGGTCAGGCTGAATGCGCTGAACAGGGTGGTGGTAACGCACACGCTGCCGGTAAGCACACCTTCGTGGCCCATCTGCTTTGCCATAACGTAGCACGCCGGGGTGGTGATGCTGCCCAGCATCACCAGCAGGGCCACCAGCTTTTCGTCGGTAAAGCCAAAGCGCACAGCCAGCGGCAGGAACAGCGCAGGCAGCACCATCAGCTTGACCACAGTAGCCACAGCGGTAGGCTTGAGGTATCCCAGAGCTTTTTGGCCCTTGAAGCCTGCACCAATGGCAAGCAGGGCCAGAGGGCTGGTCAGGCCGGCCACATTGGAAAGGGCCTTATCCAGCATGGCAGGCATGGAAATGTGCAGCATGCTCCACCCAAAGCCCGCTGCAATGCCCAGAAGGATGGGGTTCGTCAGGATGCCTTTCACACTCTTTTTGAGCTTTTCAGCCATATTGCCGGTCTGAGCCTGCGCAGTGGGCGCTTCCAGCATCAAAATGACCACTGCCATGATGTTATACAGCGGCACACTGCCAAGGATCATCAGGCTGGACATGCTGGCATCGCCGTAGATGCTCTGCAGAAAAGCCGAGCCGAGGATGGCAGCCGACGAGCGGTAACACACCTGAACGAACTCGCCCACAAGGCCGGTGCCCTTTAAAAACAGCTTTGCCAGCGCCCAGATCACAAGGATGCACGCCAGTGTGACCGCAAAGCAGAACAGCACATACCGGCCATCGAAGGTGGCGCGGACATCGTTTTTGCCAAGGTCGCGGAACAGCTGCACCGGCAGTGCCACATAAAACACGAACTTGTTGGCCCCGGCCACGAACGCATCGCTCAGAAAACCGGTGCGGTGCAGCACATAGCCCAGCAGCATGATAAAGAACAGCGGCATGGTGCTGTTCATGCTGAACAGAAGATTTTCCAGCATGGCTCACACCCCGCCGTGGCGGCGCTGCTCTGCAGCCAGCTCCTGCTGCAGGGCAGCTTTGCGGTGGTCCAGCAGCAGGTCTTTGTTGTACTGGAAGTAGCGTTCGCAGCCGTTCTCGGTGAGGAAGGCGTGGGACACCGGGTTCACCGTCAGCTCGGTGACGAACACCACCATCTCCTGGCTTTCGGCAAAGGCCTGTTCCATAAAGTCGAAAGCGGCTTCCAGCGCGGCGCTGGCGGTCTGCTGGGCCTTTTCGCGCTCATCGGCAAGGGACTGGAACTGCCCGCGCAGCAGGTCGAAGGCTTCCTGTGTACCGGCGGCGTTGGCACGGCGCAGTTCGCCCTCCCAGCCGCGCAGCACGGCCAGCACTTGCAGGCGGGTGGTCAGAGCATCTTTGCTCAGCAGCCCGGCGGCACGCTTTTGCTGTGTTTCGGTGTCGTGGTCCATGATCTGCTGGTGGAACATTTCTGCCGAGCCGTCCGGGATATCCTCCGGAACGGTGGCAAGGGCTTTTTTGGTCTCCCGCAGAAAGGCATAGCAGCTGTCGGCTACTGCATCTGCCTGACGGGAGGCCGTGAACCGGGTGCCGAGGCCTGCAAGGATCAGGCTGACCAGCGAAAGCCGCTCGTCGAAGGGGGCCTGCAGCAGCCGTGCGAACACGGCGGGCTTTGCCTGTCCGGCCAAGATCTCCTCTACGCCGTAGTCGTCGCGGTACTTATAGTAAAGGTCGAGGTAGGCGGAGAAGTCCTCTGCGATCTTCGGGTGCTGGATGTACTCGCGGATCAGGTCTTCATCGGCCTGCAGACCCAGTGTTTCGTAGGTGTCCAGCAGATTGGAAAGATCCTCCCAGCCGCGGGCGGTCACGAACTGGGTGCCGTCCACATCGGCGTTGATCTGGTAGAAGTTCTGCGGGTGCAGCTCCAGATAGCTCAAAATGGCGCTGTGGATGTGGGCAGCGCGGGCATAGTCCTTCCACACGGGCAGGTCCGGCTCAATGTCCATGCGGCGCACGCGGTCCAGCGTAACGATATCAAAGTCGCGCACAGATTTGTTATATTCCGGTGGGTTGCCTGCCGCCACGATCACCCAGCCCGCAGGCACGGCCTGATTGCCAAAGGTCTTGCATTGCAAAAATTGCAGCATGGTGGGGGCCAGCGTTTCCGACACACAGTTGATCTCGTCGATGAACAGAATGCCCTCGGAGAGGCCGGTGGCCTCCATCTTGGCGTAGATGCTGGCAATGATCTCGCTCATGGTATATTCAGTCACTGAGACATCTTTTCCGCCGTAGTTGCGCTGGCGGATGAAGGGCAGGCCCACGGCGCTCTGGCGGGTGTGGTGGGTGATGGTGTAGGCCACCAGCGCCACGCCGCACTCCCGGGCTACCTGCTCCATCACCTGCGTCTTGCCAATGCCCGGAGGCCCCATGAGCAGAATGGGACGCTGCCGGATGGCCGGGATGGCGTATTCGCCCAGAGCATCCTTGGCAAGGTAGGCTTTTACGGTGTGTTCAATTTCTTCTTTGGCTCGTTTGATATTCATAGCAAATTCCCTCACGAATTGTTCAGGTCACGGTACAGGTCGTCCTCTTCGGCCAGCGCGTCGGCAAGGGTGCTTTGCGGGCGGGCTGCTGCACCGGTAAATTCCTCTTCATCCAGAACCACCTTCATGGCCCACGGCGGTACATTGGCATCGTCGAACCGCTCCCCCAGAAACAGAAAAGCGGTGTCGTAGGCCGGGCGCTTGGCGGGGTAGGTGCCCATGCCGTCGGTGAAGTACAAAAGGCCCCGCAGGTTCGAGAACTTCTTCTCGGCGCACAGCTGGTTCACGTATTCAAAGGCCGGGCGGAAGTCCGTTCCGCCGCCGCCCCGCAGCTCAAAGTGGTTCATGGCGTGGATCAGCTCGTCCTCATTGTGGATCAGGATATCCTGCCGGATGGCGTTATCGGCCTGGATCAGGTGCAGGTTCATCCGGTGGAAAAAGTTCTCCTGTCCCTTCAGCAGAGTGTAGGTCTCCGCAAGGAACGCCCGCACCAGTTCACCGGAGGTGGAGTAGCTGGTGTCGATGACAAGGGCCAGCTCCTCGATCTTTTTGCTCTCCCTGCTTTCCAGAGGCTCGATGAGGGGCAGGTTACCGTACACCGAAAGGCCGTAGGTGTAGAAGTTCAGGTCAAACTCGTCCGGGTCCAGCTTTACTTCCTCCCGCAGCACGCAGAACCGGCGCAGAAAATCCCGGTAGCTGCGGCGGCTGCGGTTGGCGGCTTTTACCTGCTGCTTCAGGGCATCGGCACCGTCCCCGGCTTCCTTATCCCGCAGGTCCAGCTCTGTCTGCATCCGCTCCCCGATCTTCTGCCACGTTTTCTGGGGCAGCGGCGTGGGCATCTGCTGGGGCTGGTCAGGCGCATCCTTCGGCCACAGACGGTGGTCGTCGGTCACGAACTCCCGCTCCAGCTGGCGCAGCACACCGGGTGTCTGCCGGGTGAGCCACCGATACACCGGCGCGGCTGCCACCACGGTTTCCTCGGCGGTGATCTGCTGGTAGGCGTTCTGGCGCACATAGGTCAGCGGGCGCTTGACGCTGGTGCGGTTCAGGCTGTCGATAACGTTTTCCACTGCGATATCACAGGCAAGGCTCCACAGCTGCGGCTCCCGGCGGCCTTTCAGCCACAAATGCCGGAATACGCAGTGGAATATGGTGTGCAGATACAACCGGTTGAGATATTTTGGATTGTCCTGATAGAGCCGCAGCAGGTGGCTGGGCTGATAAAACAGGACCTGACCGTCCGTAGCCAGCACCCGGCAGCGCTCGTCCGGGGCGGGGGACAAGGCACTGAGCGCCATATCCAGAAAGCGGAAGTCCAGATACAGCCCGCTGCGCACCACCGCCAGCACCTCGCCGCCCATGCGTGCCTGCCACTCCTCGTGGGTCTCCGGCCGCTGGGACTGGAACGGCTTGCGCGGGTCAAAAAATTTTTCTTTTTGGATCGTTTGGGGCAAAAGTGTCACCTCACTTAGAACCCTCTCAGCCTCGCTGCAAACTCCCCCAGTCATCGCTGCGCGATGCCAGCCCCCTCAGGGATGGGGTCTCTGGCGAAAACGGAAGCTTACCCTTACTGCCAAAGGCTCCCTCTTAGAGGGAGCTGGCGCACGAAGTGCGACGGAAGGAGTTTTCTGCTGTTTAAAAATCAAAATCGTACCGCTGCTTTTTGGGCTGAGGAACATACTTTTTGTGCTCCGCATCCGCCAGCAGAGCGGCGGCAGCGGCGTTCCCGGCCTTGGCGGCAAGGGCTGAAGCTTCGGCAAAGCCGTCTTTGTCCAGCACATCCAGCGCAATGAGTGCACGCACGGCATCATTGTCCTGCGCCTTCAGCAGGCGGGCCAGCACCCGGTCGGTGTTGGCTGCCAGAAATGCCCGGTAGTGCCCGGCAGCGGCTTCGGTCAGCTGCCACGGATACCGCAGCCGGTCAAAGCAGAGCATTGCCATCACATTGGCATCGTCGGCATCGTGGCCCTGCGGGAAGATCGCGTCGTATTCTGCGGGGAGGAATTTGTTCTCTAAAAAACACTGCCGGTAATGATATCCTTGGCCGGAAAAGGTGTGTAGAAGAATGTGGGCGGGGGTCTCCTCGATATCCTCCCAGTAGGCGGGATACCAAAGCGCTGCCAGCGGGGCTGCTGTACCGGCAGGGCAAAACTCAGCCCGTACCGCTTCGGTGATGTTGTTCACAAGGGCAAACAGGCCGGTGGGTTCTTCAGGGCCTGCCTGCACCCGGATGGTCTCCAGCGCGAAGCAGTTCAAAAACACATCGCTGCCCATGGTCAGGCTGCCCGTGCCCACGGTGAGCAGACGAAGCTTGCGGCAGTTGTAGAATGCGCAGCTGCCGACGACCTGTAAGCTGTCCGGCAGGGTCAGCTCTTCGAGAAAGTTCCCACACACCGGGTGCAGGTCGTCTGCATCCGAACCGGCAGCGGGCGCGTCAAAGTCGAAGTCGTACCGGCGGCAGGTGCCGCCTACCGCCTGCCCAAAGGCCCGAGTCAGCCGCGCCGTGCCGTCCGGGGCCGCCTCGTAGCGGCAGGTCTTGTCTGCCGCAGGCAGGCTGCGCGGCTTTTCGGAAAAGCAGTAGTCGCCCAGTTCGGTAACAGCAAAGCTGCCGCCCTCCGGTGCTGGCAGGGTGCCGGGCAGCGCGATACACGGCTCTGTGCCGTACACCCGCACCAGCCGGGCTGTGTCTGCCGAAAGCGGCAGGATGTCCAATGTAAGGGCGTTTTCCGGATATGCCATGTTCTGACCTCGTTTTCCTGCAATTCATTCAAGGTCCAGTATACCGCGAACAGGGGGTGATTGTCCAGAGCGGAGAAGAGAAAAGGAGCCGCCGCACGGCGGTGTGCCGGTGCGGCGGCTCTTTTGAGAAGGTAGAAAAAAGCTTAGTCCTCGGCCAGATTGCCGGTGTACAGCTGGTAATACTTGCCCTTCTTGGCAATCAGCTCGTCGTGGCTGCCGCGCTCGATGATGCGGCCCTGTTCCAGCACCACGATGCAGTCTGCATTGCGGACGGTGGACAGGCGGTGCGCAATGACAAAGCTGGTGCGGCCGTACATCAGGCCGTCCATGCCGCGCTGCACCAGCGCTTCGGTGCGGGTATCGATGGAGGAGGTGGCCTCGTCCAAAATCAGCACCGGGGGGTCTGCCACGGCGGCGCGGGCGATGGCCAGCAGCTGGCGCTGACCCTGCGAGAGGTTGGCACCATCGCCGGTGAGCATGGTGTTGTAGCCCTCCGGCAGACGCTTGATGAAGCCGTCGGCGTTGGCAAGGCGGGCAGCGGCGATGCACTCTTCATCGGTGGCCTCCAGCCGGCCATAGCGGATGTTCTCCATCACCGTGCCGGTGAACAGGTGGGTGTCCTGCAGCACGATGCCCAGAGAACGGCGCAGATCGGCCTTTTTGATCTTGTGGATGTTGATGCCGTCGTAGCGGATCTTGCCGTCCTGAATGTCGTAGAACCGGTTGATGAGGTTGGTGATGGTGGTCTTACCGGCACCGGTAGAGCC
Organism: Faecalibacterium faecis; assembly: GCF_040096475.1. Lineage (NCBI taxonomy): Bacteria > Bacillati > Bacillota > Clostridia > Eubacteriales > Oscillospiraceae > Faecalibacterium > Faecalibacterium faecis. The sequence continues at coordinate 62,593 of NZ_JBBMEP010000005.1, forward strand.
GACAAAGGCGATCTTCTGGCCCGGACGGCCATACAGGTTGATATCGTGCAGGACGGTTTTTTCCGGCACATAGCCAAAGTCTACATCGGTAAAGGTGATGCTGCCTTCCAGCTTGTGGTAGGTGGTAGTGCCGTCGTGGTGCGGGTGCTTCCATGCCCAGATGCCGGTGCGCTCGGTGGCTTCCACAAGGTTATCGTCGCGGTCATACTTGGCGTTGACCAGCGTGACATAGCCCTCGTCGGTCTCGCTCTCTTCGTCCATCATCTTGAAGATACGCTCGGCACCGGCCAGAGCCATGATGATGCTGTTGGCCTGCATGGACACCTGACTGATGGGCATGTTGAAGCCCTTGTTCAGGCTCAGGAAAGCCACCACCGTGCCAAGGGTCGTGCCGCCCATGCCGCTCACGGCCATGGCTGCGCCTGCCAGCGCGCAGACGGCATAGCTGATATTGCCCAGCTGGGCGTTGACCGGCATCATGATGTTGGCAAAGCTGTTTGCTTTGTTGGCGCTGTCCTTCAGCTGATCGTTCAGCTGGCGGAAACCGGCCAGAGCCTTCTGTTCGTGGGTGAACACCTTGACGACTTTCTGGCCTTCCATCATTTCTTCGATGTAGCCGTTCAACTTGCCAAGATCCCGCTGCTGCTGGATGAAGTATTTGCCGGACTGCTGGGTGATCTTTTTGGAGCAGAACATCATCAGCGCCACCATCAGCATGGTAACGATCGTCAGCTGCCAGCTGAGCATGCACATGCTGAAGAACACCGAAACAATGGTAATGGCGCTGGACACCAGCTGCGGGATGCTCTGGCTGAGCATCTGGCGCAGGGTATCCACGTCGTTGGTGTACACGGACATGATGTCGCCATGGGGATGCTGGTCAAAATACTTGATGGGCAGGCTCTCCATGTGGGTGAACAGCTGGGTGCGCAGGTTGCGCAGGGTGCCCTGCGTCACGTTGACCATAATGCGGGCGTTGCCCCACGCTGCCAGAATGCCAATGACGTAGATGATGCCTACCCGCAGCAGAGCCGCAGCCAGCGGGGCAAAATCCGGATCCTGCTGCTGGGTCATGGGCACGATGTAATCATCCATCAGGGTCTTTAAGAACAGACTGGCCTGTACGTTTGCCAGCGCGCTGACCACGATGCAGACAAGCACAAGGATGCAGTGGGGCAGATAGTGCCGGAATACCTCATCCATGATGCGCTTCAGCAGCTTGCCCGGGTTTTCCACTTTGGGCCGGGGGCCGCCCATGCGGGGGCCGGGGCCGCGAACTTCTTTTGCCTGAGCCATTACTGTTCACCTCCCTGTTTGTCAAAGTCGCCGCTGCCCTGGGTCTGGCTGTTGTAAACTTCCTGATAGATGGCGTTGGTCTTGAGCAGCTCTTCGTGGGTGCCCAGACCATCGATCTTACCATTATCCAGCACAAGGATGCGGTCGGCGTCCTGCACCGAGGAAATGCGCTGTGCAATGATGATCTTGGTGGTGCCGGGGATCTCCTCCCGGAATGCCTTGCGGATCTTGGCATCGGTAGCGGTATCCACGGCGCTGGTGGAGTCGTCCAAAATCAGAACCTTGGGCTTGCGCAGCAGGGCGCGGGCGATGGTCAGACGCTGCTTCTGGCCGCCGGACACGTTGGAGCCGCCCTGCTCGATCCATGTATTGTATTTGTCCGGGAAGCGCTCGATGAACTCATCGGCGCAGGCAAGCTTTGCCACACGGATGCACTCTTCCTCGCTGGCGTTCTCGTCGCCCCAGCGCAGGTTATCCAGAATGGTGCCGCTGAACAGCACGTTCTTCTGCAGCACCATGGACACCTCGCGGCGCAGCACGTCGAGGTTGTAGTCGCGCACATCCACGCCGCCCACGCGCACGGTGCCGGTCTCGGCATCATACAGGCGGGGGATCAGCTGCACAAGGCTGGATTTTGCGCTGCCAGTGCCGCCGATGATACCTAAGGTCTCACCGGGCTTGATGCTGAAGGTGATATCATTCAGCACCGGCTGGCCGCTGCCGTGCTTATACTTGAAGGTGACATGCTCGAACTCGATGCCGCCGTCCTTCACCTGCTGCACCGGCTGCTTTGCGGGGGGCAGGTCGGTGGTCTCGTCCAGCACTTCCACAATACGCTTTGCGGAAGCGGCAGACATGGAGATCATGACAAAGGCCATGCTCAGCATCATCAGGGCCATGAGGATGTTCATGATGTAGCCGAACAGAGCGTTCAGCTGGCCGGTGGTGATGGCACCATGCAGAACGTACTTGGCACCCAGCCAGCTCAGGGCGATGTTGCAGCCGTAAACGGCGGTGAGCATGGCAGGGTTATTGAAGCTCAGGCGGCTCTCAGCGTTCACAAACTGGTCGTACAGGCTCTGGCAGGCTTTGGTGTACTTCTCGTTCTCAAAGCCCTCGCGCACGAAGCTCTTCACTACGCGGATGGCGGAGACGTTTTCCTGCACGGAAGCGTTCAGGGCATCGTAGTTTTTGAACACCCGGTCAAAGATGTGGAAGGTGGGCACCATGATGCCTGCCAGCACCGCCACCAGAAAGACCACAGCCACCACGAAGATCAGTGACAGCGGGCCGCCGATCATCAAGGCCATGAACAGGGCGAACACCAGATGCACCGGGGCGCGCACGCACATGCGCTCGATCATCTGGAATGCGTTCTGTACGTTGGTCACGTCGGTGGTCATGCGGGTGACAAGGCCTGCGGTGGAGAATTTATCAATGTTGGAAAAAGAATAATGCTGGATGTTCTCATACATAGCATCGCGCAGATTTCCGGCAAAGCCGGTGGATGCCTCGGCGGCGTATTTGCCGGCCAGAACGCCCAGCGCCAGCGCGACCACAGCCACCAGAAAGGTGAGCAGGCCGTACTTGAGGATGGCGTTCATATCGCCCTTTTCAATGCCCTGATCGATGATAAAGGCCATGATGGTGGGCAAAAGCACATCCATCACGGCTTCCAGAGCGGCAAAGAGCGGTGTCAGGACTGCGGCGCGTTTATACTCGCCCAGATGTGACACTAACTTTTTGATCATCTGAGTTACCTCCTGTTACTTTTTATTTGTTTGGTACAGAACAATTTTATACAAAACATTTTAATTGTCAAGACGTTTCAAAAAATGTTCATAATTACTAATTTAGCAAGCCGATTTTAGGCAAGTTGACAAACCCTCTCAGTCAAAGCCTGTCAGCTTTGCCAGCTCCCCCAAAGGGGGGGGGAGCTTTTCTTGCTCTGAACGATACGACCTGCTTTGAATTGGACGCATCACCCTTTGTATTATGGTGCACATAGCTCCCCCTTCGGGGGAGCTGGCGAGCAAGGCGAGCTTGAGAGGGTTCATTTCAGTGCATCCCGCAGCTTGTTCAGCAGCCGCAGCAGCTCGGTATTTTCCTCCGCTGTCAGCAGCCCAGCCACATAGTCGTCGGTCTGGTGGAAGCAGAGCATCGTCTTTTCGTGGAAGCAGATGCCCTCTTCGGTGAGCACCAGCTGCTTGAGCCGGGCGTCCTGCGGCACGCTGCGCCGCTCGATATACCCCTTGCGCTCCATCAACTGCAGGATGTTGGTCACGGTGGAGCGGGTGATAGAGAACTCCCGCTCAATGTCCCGCTGGAACACGGGGGTGTCCCGGTGGCGGTAGAGATACCCAATGATCCACCCGTGCATGGGGGTGGCCTGCTCCACGTCATTTTCGCGGGCAAACTGGTTGATCTTGCGGAAGATCAGGTTGTCCACCCGGCGGATCTGCGCCGGGATGACCTGTGGGCCTTCCCAAGGGGGATCGGCGTGATTGCAGCACTCGTTTTTGGTTTCGTCACACATCATGGTTTTGTCCTTCATGGTTGTTTTGGCATTGAACAGTTTCAAATAAAACTGTTTGATAGCATACATATTATACAGCAGTCAAAGTGAATGTCAAGGGGAAGGGAACGATTTTAAATGCCCTCCGCTTTGCTCTGGGCATAAAATAATGAAATATTATTTTTTATATTGCAAACCAGCCAAGCCTGCGGGCTTGGCTGGTTTGCTTTTTCACGGAAGGGGCCGTAGTTGCAAGCGGCATATTTTCCGGTTGCGCGGTCATTTCCGAAGGAAATAAGCGCAACAGATGGAGTTTACCTTTTGGGCCATTACTGTGAAAATGCAACAGCAGACAGCCCGCAGGCTGTCTGCTGTTGCCCTATTATAAAAATATTTTTCCGCTAAATATGCCCAGAGCGAAGCGGAGGGCATTCTAAATTATTATTCCAGATTGTGTTTTTTGCAGAACTGTTTGCTCACCCAGTACATCCCGCCCCACAGCAGAACGGCCAGCACCAGATACAACGGGTTCTTCATGGAACTGACCAGCGACTGCCCAAACACTGCCATCATGGCAATCATCACGCCCTTGCCCAGCAGCATGGTAATGAGATAGCGCTTTTCGTCAAAGTCCGAGATGCCAAAGGCCAGATGCATAAAGGAGCTTGGCGCGAAGGGCAGCAGCGCGAGCATGAACAGCGACGAAGTGTCAAAGCGGTTCACCCACTGCTGAGCCTTTTCCAGCTTGGGCGAGCGGGAGGCAAACTTCCAGAAGAAGCACTTGACCACCCGCCGCCAGAACAGGAACATGATGCAGCCACCCAGCGCCACACCGGCCCAGCTGTACAGAAAACCCAGAATGCCGCCGTGAGCCGCTACATTCAGCGCCACAATGGCAATGAGCGGCAGCGGCGGAAAAAACGACTCCACCATGGCCAGCATGATGGGGGCAATGGGGCCAAGGTTGCCAAAACTGTCCAGCAGAGTTTCCCAGAACTCCAGCGTTCCCAGCTGGCGCAGACAAAAGTTCATTGTGCACATCCATCCCTTCCGCCTGCGCTTTCCCATCCGCAGGTTCCTCTATCCGTAGTATATCCATATTGTATGACACAAGCATGAACACAAAGCGACATTTTTTTTGCCCTGTGCACAGCTTCCTTGGGATACTACGAAGCTGCCGGTGCTGTTTTACTCCGCAGCCTGCTTTTCTGCGCGGGCCTTCATACGCTCCAGCTGGGCGGTGCGCTGCTTTTCCCACCGGGCAAGAGAAGCATCGTCCGGGATCTGCAGGCAGCGGGCGTAGCTCCAGTGCAGGCCGTCGCGGCGGGCCAGCTTGTAGCGCTGGAACACACCCTTGCCTGCGGCATTGCTGCTGCCGGCGCAGTGGGGGCACTGGCTCAGGGTGTACCAGCTGTTGCTGCCCTTTTTCAACCATACATCATCGGGCTTGAGCGGTGCGCCGCACTCCGGGCAGCTCATGGTGTAAATTTTGGGGTCGGTGCGCCAGGTGTACTGCTCCACATAGCCGTGGAAGACCTCAAAATCCCGGTAGTCGCCGGGGGTGGGGCACAGGCTGGCCCGCAGGGATTCCTCTTCAGTGGGGTAGGCCGCAAGACCGGCCCGCAGGTCGAGCATCCGGCAGACATCGGCGGTGTACAGCGTGTCGGAAAGGGCATCGTGGAACTGCCGCTCCATGGGCAGCCCTAAGCGGGTGACGACGCTTTCCAGCGTCATGCCCTCGCCCTCTTTGCGGGGATGCTCCCGCAGGAACACCTGCTGCAGGTCGTACCAGACGGTGGGCTTTGATTCATCGATGTTGCACAGGTACAGGTTCTGCTTGAGCACCGGTACGTCATCCATGCCCCACTCGGCAAATTCGGCATCCGGGCCGCACCACTGCATAAAGCGGCGCAGGCCCTGCACGATGGGCTCACCCTTGTCCAGATCGGCCTGCGTCAGGCCGGTGACTTTAGCAATGTGATGCTGCAGCTTACGGAAGATGCGGGGCCGCAGATGGATGGAAAAGGTGTCCAGCACGTTGGCATCCTCGTCGATCTTCACGGCACCGATCTCCACGATCTCGCCCCGGAAGGTCTGCTGCACGCCGTGGTAATTAAAGGTATACGGCTGGTAGCCGATATTCCATTCCAGATCAAATAAAACCAGATTGCGCGGCATTGTTTTGTGTTCCTCTCGTTACTTTAAAATAAACTTCTCCACAGCCTCGGCCACACCGTCGTGGTCGTTGTCGGCGGCAGTCACATAGTCGGCTACGGCCTTTACCGGCTCTTCGGCGTTCTGCATGGCCACGCCCACACCGGCGTACTCGATCATGGAGCGGTCATTCAGGCCGTCGCCGCAGGCCATCAGGTTTTCGCGGCCAAGGCCCATGTGCTCCAAAAGGGCGGCAAGGCTGCCGTCCTTGGCAACGCCCAGCGGCACGGCTTCAATAAAGAACGGGCTGGAGGGGTACAGGTCGATGCGGCCGTCAAACTGCTTTTTGCCGGCGGCCCACACCTCGTCCCGGCGGGCTGGGTCCAGCGTGATGAGCATTTTGCAGATGGGGTAATCCACATACTTTGCCAGATCGTCCACGCCGGTCATGGGCAGCTTGCAGGTAAAGCACTCGCGCAGTGCCCATTTGTCGTCCGGGTGCTCGGTGACAACGCCTTCTTTATTATAGGTGATAATGGTCACGTTCTGTGCGGCGGCAAAGGCGCACAGCTCGGGTACGTACTGGGCATCCAGCTGTTTCTGGTACAAAGTCTCGCCGGTGCGGCAGTCGATGATCTTGCCGCCGTTGTAAGAAAGGATGCAGCCGCCCTTTTTATCCAGCCCCAGTTCCTTTGCCAGCGGCAGCACGCCCGCGGTGGGACGGCCGGATGCCAGCACGATGGTGACACCCTTTGCAATTGCGGCATCCAGTGCGGCGCGGGTGCGGGGTGTAACTTCCTTCTGGCTGTTGGTCAGGGTGCCATCCAGATCCAGTGCCAGAACTTTGATCTCTGCCATATAAAATCCTCTCAATTTATATAAAGGTAAAAAAGCACTTACCCTCTTATTGTACAATGAAATGCCATCATCTTTCAACCCTTGCAGAGACGTTTGTGGAAAAAGTGGTGGCACTTGAGCAGGATTTTACATCCCTTTCCGGCTTTTTACGTTGGCGCGGATGCAGCCGCACCGGTTTTACCAAAGCTTTGCGGCGGCATGGTTTTTCCCCGCAAGGCGGTGCGCTACAATAAAAGCGTTCCCACAAGAAGAAAAACGGGGCCTGAGGCAGGCCCGCAATGTTTGATTGAATGAAAAGAGAGGACCACGTCATGAAAGAAAACAAGATCTCCCGCCGCAGCTTTCTCAAGTTTGGCGCAGCTGCTTCTGCCGTCGGCATGATGGCTGCTGCACCCGTTGCCGCAAACGCAGCACAGCCGGATGCGGATGCCGCAGCCGACGAGGAGAACTGCCTGCTGGGCCTGTTCCAGAAACCCAAGTACATCTTCCTGTTCATCGGCGACGGCATGGGCACTGCCCAGATCCAGTCTGCCCGCTTCTACAAGGGCACCGTGGACAACAACGGCGCTGTGACCGAGGCCGACCTGAGCTTCACCAGCTTCCCCACCGTGGGCAGTGTGACTACCTACGACAGCACTTCTTTCTGCCCGGACTCCGCTTCCACCGCAACCTCCATCGCCACTGGCCACAAGACCGAGAGCGGTGTCATCAATATGTGCCCGTGGACCCGCGATGTGCCCTATGAGACCATTGCCGAAAAGCTGCACGCCCAGAAGGGCTACAAGGTGGGCATCATCTCCTCGGTCAATATCGACCACGCCACTCCCGCCGCCTTCTACGCTCATCAGAAGACCCGCAAGAACTACTACCAGATCGGCGTAGAGCTGGCAAACTCCGGCTTTGAATACTTTGCCGGCGGCGAGTTCCAGAAGGTGAACGGCGACGGTGCCGGCCCCAACAACCACGAGGTGGCTGCTCAGGCCGGATACAATGTCGTCACCACGCAGGCGGGTGCTGCTGCACTGACCGCAGGCGCAGGCAAGACCCTGATCATTGCCGAAAATCTGGCCGACGGCAAGGCCATGAACTACGCCATGGATGCCGCCGCAGGCGAGTGGCAGCTGACCGACTACGTGAAAAAGGGCATCGAGCTGCTGGATAACCCCAAAGGCTTCTTCCTCATGACCGAGTCCGGCAAGATCGACTGGGCCTGCCACGCCAACGATGCCGCTGCTTCCATCCACGATGTGCTGGAGATGAGCAACGCCGTGCAGGCTGCCGTGGAGTTCCAGCAGAAGCACCCCAATGATACCCTGATCCTCGTCACCGCCGACCACGAGACCGGCGGCATGGCCATCGGCTACAAGACCACCAACTACGACACCTTCCTGACGAACCTGACCCACCAGAAGATGTCCTACGCAAAGTTTGATTCCACCTATGTGCAGAACTACATCGCCAACAAGACCCCCTTTGAAGCTGCCATGCAGGATGTGAAGGCAAACTTCGGTCTGACCCTGCCCAGCGACCCGGATGCCGCCAACGCCGGCAAGCTGCTGCTGACCGACTACGAGGTGCAGAACCTGCGCACCGCCTACGAGCGCACCCTGAAGGTCGGCTCTGCCAGCCAGAAGGAAATGTCTCAGCAGGACTATGAGCTGTACGGTACCTATATCCCGTTCAGCATGGCAATCTGCCACACCATCAACCACAAGTCCGGCATGGATCATACCACCTACGCCCACACCGGTGCCATGGTGAACGTCTACGCCAACGGCGTGGGTGCGGAGAAGTTCGGCGGCGTGTTTGACAACACCGAGATCTATCACAAGCTGGCCGACCTGACCAAGGTCAAGTAAAGCTTCACCGGACTGATTTTCCATATTTTTCCCGGATAAAATAAAACCTCCCTGCTCTGGAACCGCAGCGACTGCGGCCGGGCAGGGAGGTTTTGCGTTGATTATGCCGTTTGCCTTTGCGGCTCCGCGGGTGAAAAAACAAATCGGGAAAGTCCGCAGACTTTCCCGATTTGTAATTTAGAAAATGATTCCGCTGAATATGGCCAGAGCAAAGCGGAGGCCATTCAAAATTTAATTGTTGATCTCCGGGAAGCCCTCCAGCTTGCTGGTGCAGTGGGGGCAGCGCACCGCCTTGATGGAGATCTCGCTCTGGCAGTAGGGACACACCTTGGTGGTGGGCTCTGCGGGAGCTTCCGGCTCAGCAGGCTTCTTGTGCAGGGAGTTGATGGTCTTGATGACCACGAACAGCACAAAGGCCACGATCAGGAAGTTGATGATGGCGGTGATGAATGCACCAATGCCGATCATCACGTCACCCACATGGATGCCGACGTCCGAGAAATCGGCGTTGAAAAACAGGCCGATGGCGGGGTTGATGATGTCGTTCACCAGCGAGTTGACGATGGCGGTAAAGGCACCGCCGATGACAACGCCGACTGCCATATCCAGCACATTGCCACGCATGGCAAAGGCCTTGAACTCTTCAAAAAACTTTTTGATGCCCTTGATCTCTTTTTCTGCCATAAGAAAATCCACTCCTTTACTCCCTTTATGCCGCAAGGGAACGTATTTGCGTCTATGATAGCGGATTTTTGGCGTGATTGCAAGGGAAAATGACAGCCTCAGCCCTCTTTTGGCAAAAAATAAAACGGGAAAGCCCGCAGACTTTCCCGTTTTGCAAGGATGAAACAGTTTTTACTTTTCCGGTGCAGTAAAAGCGATGGGGGTAGCACCTGCAGCGGCATCCACACTCAGCAGGGAGATGGGAGCGACCTCGTAGTGCAGGGTCTCAAAGCTCTGGGTCTGGCCGTCCTCGGTGGTGAACTCCAGAATGTAGGTCACGTCGGACTGCTTGTCGGCCTCCACATCGCGGGTGATGACGATGTTTTCGCCGTCAGCCAGACCGTTCTCACCAGCCAGATTGTCGCCCTTCTCGTCGCTGCCTGCATCGTACAGGTACAGCTCGGTGACGGTAGAACCGGTGGTGTTGTACACAGTGTACTCAGCGGTGGTGGACTCAGCTGCTTCGCTGGAAGCAGCCTCAGAGCTTGCAGCCTCGGAAGAAGCGGCAGCAGAAGAAGCCACAGAAGAGGAAGCGGCGGTGGAGGATGCAGAAGAACCGCAGGCGGTCATGCCAACAGCCAGTGCTGCAGCGGCAGCAACGATCGCAATGTTCTTGAGTTTCATGTGAAATATACTCCTTTGAAATTTCTTCGTATTCAGATCAACCAACAGGGTGTGATGGATGATGAAGACGATTATACGGGAATTTCGACAAAAAATCAAGACGTCTATGTGCATTTTGAACGATGAAACAGGAACTGTTACCGATTTGACATGAAATTGGAACATTTTAACATGAGCTCACATGAAGCAAAGTTTTGTAGGAAAGGCTGCTTGCCGCTTCGTAAAAAGACAGCCCCATGCAGATCTTGGTCTGCACAGAGCTGTCTGGTCGGAAGGTTAAAGAAGACGCAGGGCCCAAATGGCTTTACTTGGGCTGACGGCCGATGTAAGCCAGAATGCCGCCGTCGGCGTACAGGATCTGGCCGTTCACAAAGTCGGAAGCGTGGCTTGCAAGGAACACGCAGGGGCCCACTATGTCGTCCGGCTCACCCCAGCGGCCTGCGGGGGTCTTGGCGGTGATGAACTGGTCGAAGGGGTGGCGGCTGCCGTCCGGCTGCACCTCCCGCAGAGGTGCGGTCTGGGCGGTGGCAATGTAGCCGGGGCCCATGCCGTTGCACTGGATGTTGTACTCGCCGTACTCGGAAGCGATGTTCTTGGTGAGCATCTTCAGTGCACCCTTGGCGGCAGCGTAGGCGGAGACGGTCTCGCGGCCCAGCTCGCTCATCATGGAGCAGATGTTGATGATCTTGCCCTCGCGCTTTTCCATCATGTCCGGCAGAACGGCCTTGGAGCAGTTGAAGGCACCGCCTACATGCACGTCGATGACCCGCATAAAGTCGGCGTGGCTCATCTCGATCATGGGCACGCGCTTCATCAGGCCGGCATTGTTTACCAGAATGTCCACAGGGCCCACCTCGGCCTTGATCTTTGCAACCATGGCGTTCACAGCGTCCTCATCGGACACGTCGGCCACATAGCCGTGTGCGTCGATGCCGGCTGCCTTGTATGCTGCAAGGCCCTTTTCAAGGCTTGCTTCGGAAGAGCAGTTGAAGCAGATGGCGGCACCGCACTTGGCCATGCCTTCGGCGATGGAAAAACCGATGCCGTGGGCACCGCCGGTAATCAGAGCCACCTTGCCCTGCAGGTTGAAAGCGGAAAGATCCATGATTTTCTCCTTCTCAAGTTAAATTTTTAGCAAAAAGCCCCGTACCGGTGGACCCGGTACGGGGCTTGTGTATGGTGCTTTTTAGCGCAGGTCAGTGGTAGCGATGTTGTCCATGTCGTCAAACTCCATGTTCTCGCCGCCCATTGCCCAGATAAACGTATAGTTCGAGGTGCCTACGCCGCTGTGAATGCTCCAAGAAGGGCTGATGACAGCATCCTCGTTGTGCATCACGATGTGGCGGGTCTGGGTAGGCTCGCCGCACATGTGGAACACCACCTGCCCCTCGGGCAGTTCAAAGTAGGTATAAATTTCCATGCGCCGCTCGTGGGTGTGGCTGGGCATCGTGTTCCAGTTGGAACCGGATTCCAGTTCGGTCATACCCATGCTGAGCTGGCAGGTCTTCAGCACATCCGGGTGGATGAACTGGTTGATGGTGCGCTTGTTGCAGGTCTCAACGCTGCCCAGAGGACGATGGTTTGCATCGGCCATCTTGATCAGACGGGTCTCGTAAGAGCAATGTGCGGGAGCGGATACCATGTAGAACTTGGCGGGATGCTCCGGGTCGGCGGAAGCAAAGGTGACTTCCTTGGTGCCCTTGGTGATGTACAGGCAGTCCTTGTAGCCCAGCTCGTACTTCACGCCGTCGGCCACCACGATACCAGTGGAATCCTTGCCGATGTTGAACATGCCGATCTCGCGGCGCTCCAGAAAGTAGTGGGTGCCGAAGTTTGCCCACACATCGATGCCCTTGTCGATGGACACGGTCTCGTGCACCGGCATGCAGCCCAGCGTGACCATTCGGTCCACATGGCTGTACACAGCAACGACCTCATCGGCCTTGTACAGGCCAGTGATGAGCATTTCGTTCCGCATTTCCTCAGTGGTATAGCGCTTGAAATCCTTCTGGTTGCAGGAGTAGCGGATATCCATTCTGGACTCCTTCCTGCAATTAGCGCTGGATACGGCCGGAACCGTCGCCGCCAGCCAGCTTCTCGACCTCGGACACGGTCATCATGTTGTAGTCGCCCTCGATGGAGTGCTTCAGAGCAGAAGCAGCAACAGCGAACTCAACAGCTTCCTGAGTGGTCTTGCCGGTCAGCAGGCTGTAGATCAGGCCGCCGCCGAAGGAGTCACCGCCGCCAACGCGGTCGATGATCTTCAGCTCGTACTTCTTGGAGAAGCAGTACTCATTGGAAGCAACATCGTACAGCATTGCGCTCCAGCCGTTCTCGGAAGCGTTGTGGCTCTCACGCAGGGTGATAGCGACCTTCTCGAAGTGGAACTTGTCAGCCAGCTGCTTTGCAACGCTCTTGTAGCCCTCAGCATTCAGCTTGCCACCGTAGATATCGGTAGCCTCGGCCTCGATGCCGAACACGTCCTTTGCGTCCTCCTCGTTGGAGATGCACACGTCAACATACTGGCACAGATCGGTCATGGCAGCGCGGGCCTGCTCACGGGTCCACAGCTTGCCGCGGTAGTTCAGGTCGCAGCTGATCTTCACGCCGTGAGCCTTAGCAGCCTTGCAGGCCTCGCGGCAGATCTCGACGACATTCTCGCCCAGAGCCGGGGTGATGCCGGTGAAGTGGAACCAGTCCACGCCCTCGAAGATCTTATCCCAATCAAAGTCGGAGGGCTGAGCCAGCTGGATGGCACTGTTGGCACGGTCGTAGATGCAGACGGAACCACGCTGAGAAGCACCCTTCTCGTTGTAGTAGATGCCAACGCGATCGCCGCCGCGGGTGATCATGCTGGTGTCAACGCCGTAACGGCGCAGGCTGTTGACAGCGGCCTGACCGATTGCGTGTGCGGGGAGCTTAGTGACGAAAGCTGCGTCCAGACCGTAGTTGGCCAGAGAAACAGCAACGTTTGCCTCGCCGCCGCCGAAGCTGAACTCCAGGCTGTTAGCCTGAACGAAACGCTCGTAGTTGAACGGCTGCAGACGAACCATCAGTTCGCCAAAAGTAACGACTTTCATTGGTTATTCTCCTTTTATTTACAGGTGTTTATGACCTTCTGCTGCGGGGCATCTCCGGCGCAGCAGGGCTTTCACGGATAGGGGAGCCGGAGCTCAGGCCTGAACCAGGTGGAATGCGAAGCCGCCGATCTCGTCTGCAAAGTAGCAGGCGATGGTCTTGCCGTTCTTCACGACCTTGCTGTCCAGATCGAACTTGGCACCGCGCTGAGACAGGTGATAGATGGCACGATCCACGTTGTTGCAGCCGATGGCGATGTGGCCATTGGTGCCGCGGCCGACCTTCTTCATGATCTCGAACTCCTTGTTGCCGACAAAGATGCTGGAATTGCCGGGAGCGACCTTCATGTTCAGCAGGCTGCCGATGAGGTTTGCCAACTTCATGGCCTCTTCCTCGTTCTCGGTGTTGATGCCAATGTGCATCAGCTTCAGGCCCAGCATGGTGTCAACAGCTTCCTTGCTCTGAGCGGTGATCTTTGCCCAGTCGCCGGCTTTGATCACGTCGCTCTTGCACATCCAGGTGCCGCCCACAGCGAAGATCTGGTCATAGCCCAGATAATCGTTGACGTTCTTTGCGTTGACACCGCCGGTGCACATCCAGCGTGCGCTCTTCAGGGCAGCGCCGATGTTCTTCAGCATGCCGACACCGCCGTTTGCCTCAGCGGGGAAGAACTTCAGGGCCTCGCAGCCCATGTTCATAGCCTGCTGCATCTCGCCTGCAGAGCAGGTGCCGGGCATCATAATGCCGCCCTTGTCGATGACGTGCTTGCAGACTTCGGGGTCGAAGCCGGGAGCAACGATGAAGGAAGCACCAGCTGCCATTGCACGGTCAGCCTGCTCGGTGGTCAGGACAGTGCCTGCGCCCAGCAGCATCTCGGGCATCTCCTCGTGGATCTTGCGGATGCACTCCTCAGCGCATGCGGTACGGAAGGTGACCTCAGCTGCGGGCAGACCGCCGTCAGCCAGAGCCTTGCACAGGGGCAGGGCTTCATCAACGCTGTTAAAAGCGATAACAGGGATAATGCCGATCTGATAGACCTTTTCTACGATGGGATTCATAAATGCATTTCTCCTTTTTGAATTTGACTTTCTTGGTGCGCGTGGGCTGCCGTTTGGGCATGGTACACCCATCGTGCGTTTGTAATATTAGTATAAACGACGGAAACAAGTTTGGTAATGCTCAACAAGCACAATGTTTTGCATAAGAGCTTGTATACATTGCACAAAAATGACGAATGACCTGAAAAGCAGGGCTGTTTTGACCCTGTTTGCTCAAATACCAAGCCTGCCGAACAGCTCTGCAACGCCGTCGTGGTCGCAGTCGGCTTCGCTCACAATGCTGCCAATGGCCTTGATCTGGGGCATTCCGTTGGCCATAACAGCGGCGATCCCTGCCTTTTCCAGCATGGCGCGGTCGTTCTCGCTGTCGCCCACGGCAAGGGTATTCTCGTGGGGGATGTCCAGCAGGTCGGCCAGAGCCAGCAGGGCACTGCCCTTATCCACACCGGCAGCGGTCACTTCAATGTTATCCGGCGAACCCTGCACCACGGCCACGCCCGGGATAGCCTGAAACTTTGGCAGGGCAGCGGCGGTCTTTTCGGTGCTGTCGAAGAACATGCACAGTTTTTCGATCTCGTGCGCATGGCGGGACATCCAGCTCTCGATGCCGGGAATGACGGTAAAGCGGCCGTCGGTCAGGTTCTGCCGCGCCTCGGAGGAGAGAAAGCGGGCGGTGCGGGAGGTGAGCTTTGCAATGCCCTCCGGAGTCTTGATGGCAAGGCCGTCGCTGAATACGCTCAGCTCGCCATCGTACTGCTGGAACAGGTCAAAAGCTTCCCGTGCCACTTCTGTCGGCATCAGGCGGTGCAGCAGGCAGGCGGGTTCGCTGGTGTGGCGTTGGGCAGCGTTGGCATAGCGGCTGTGCACAGCACCCATGGGGTCATCGCCAAGGTCCCACACGGCGGCACCGTTGGAGGTGATGGCATACCGGATGCCGGGCAGCTTTGCCACAACAGGCGGCAGACTGGCCAGCGGGCGGCCTGTGGCGGGCACCACCACCACGCCATGCTCTACAGCGCGGGCAATGGCTTGACGGGTGGCAAGGGTGACCTCGTTGTTCCGGTTCAGCAGGGTGCCGTCCAGATCCAGCGCGGCAAGGCGGACAAGGGGAAAGCTTTGCAACATAATGGCTCCTTTTATAATAGGTACGCTCAAAAACAGAGCGCAAGTTTACAACACTCTTTTTATTTTATCGCACCGGAAAGGTTTGCGCAAGATGGCGTGATGTGGTATAATTATATCTTATCACATTGAAAATATAGGAGAAATACCATGAATCCCAAACAATTGTGGAGCCGGCGCCGCCCGCACCTGTGGTTCCAGCTGTACTGGGTGGTGTATCTGATCTGGTTCTTCTGGCTGGATCTGACCATCAAAGATCCCAAATATATCATCCACGCCCCGCTTGATGACCGGATCCCCTTCAATGAGTGGTTCATCTTTCCGTATTGCAGCTGGTTTGTGCTGCTGGCTGGTGTGACGGCCCTGCTGTGGTGGTGCGACACCCAAAGCTACGATAAGCTCTGCCTGACCATGTTTTCCGGCATGACCTTCTGCCTGATCCTGTACATGCTGCTGCCCAACGGTCTGGATATCCGCCCCACAGTGGATGCGGTGGGCCGCAGCAACATTGCAATGAGCATCATGCAGCTGATCTGGAGGGCGGACGCCTCGGTCAATGTGTGCCCGTCCATCCATTGCCAAAGCTCGGCCTGCATGGCACTGGCGTTCAGCCACAGCAAGCTGGCAAAGGAGCGCCCGGCCCTGAAAATTCTGGCCTGGGTGTGGGCTGCACTGATCTGTGCGTCCACCGTGTTCACCAAGCAGCACTCCATTATTGATGTGGTGTGCGGTCTGGCCGTAGCCTTTGTGTGGGTGCCGGTGGTGTACCGTTCCGCTAAAAAGTAAACGCAGCAAAAGCCCTTCACCCGGAGGGCTTTTGTGCTGCCATGGGGCCTGTCTTGACAAAACAGAGAAAAATGTTGGCGATTTTTAGTTGCAGCCACACTTGACAGCCGCCCTGTGGTTGGGTAATATGGTCTTGATAACTTCAATACTAGTATATCAATTTTTGCTTTACACCGGAGGTTGAAGGGAGAGAGACCACATGCCATTACTGAGTGCGCGCGAAACGGCATACCAGACGATCCGCAGCCGGATCATCACGATGGAGCTGAAGCCCGGTGATCCGCTGAATGACCGGGAGCTGGCCGAAGAGCTGGGCATCAGCCGCACGCCCATGCGGGAGGCTTTGCTGATGCTCAATCTGGCCCGCATGGTGGACATCAAACCGCAGAGCGGCACCCATGTGGCACCCATCAACCTAAAGTTGATGGAGATGGAGCAGTTTGCCCGCTATACACTGGAAAAAGAGATCCTGAACCGGCTGCGCGGCCGTGTGACACCCCGGCAGGAGGAAGAATACCGCAGCAACATTGAGACATACCGTGTGCTGGAAGCGGATATGAGCCAGCCGGACCGCACTGCCCGTATGCTGGAGCTGGATAATGCATTCCACCGCAAATCCTTTGAGTTGTGCGGCATGGAAGCTCACTACGACCACATGCTGGCCAGCCTGCAGCATGTGGAGCGCATCCGCAAGTTCAGCCTGCTGACCGAGGAAAACAAGTCGGTCTGCTCCTCGCACACGGCAATTCTGGAAGCACTGCTGCACGGCAGCGCGGACGACGTGAGCGAAGCGCTGGAAAGCCACCTGAGCCGGTATAAGCAGTCGGTGGCGCAGGCCCGCAGCGTCCACCCGGAATATTTTATTGATGAATGAACTTGAGGGAGAAACCGCTGGAAGAGGGCAGGTTCCTCTTTTTTGCATAAAATATAAAAAAATTGAATTACTTGAATCACGTTATTGACCAAAACAGCGTTTTGCGGTAAAATCGAGGTGCAACAGGCATGGTATCATGCCGGTTCCCGACGCAGTGTGCCGTGGGGCGCGGCTGTGCGATCCCTTTACAGAATAAGGAGGTCTTAAGCAATGAAGGCCAAACGATTGATAGCTCTTGCACTGGCAGCAGTGTTCATGCTCAGCGCGGCAGCAACGCCGGTGTTTGCCGCAGCAGCTCTGCCGCAGGAAAATGCAGCGCTGGAGCAGCAGAATGATATGGTTTCCATCCGGCTCAAAGCCACGGGCGACCTTGTTTATGGCTCCAACTACAAGCTGGAGGTGCAGACCAACCCTGCCGATACCCAGTATATCGGTGTTGTGGTGGGCGTTGGCGGCGAAGCGAATGGCTATGTGACGCTGGTGCTGTCGGATAAGATCCGCACGCTGCTGAAGATGATCCCGCTGCCCAAGAAGATGTCCAAGACACCGGATCAGGCAGAGGAGTTCAATGTGTACAGCTACCTCAAGCAGCTGATCGACGGCAACGATGTCAGCGTGCTGCTGCGGGTGGCCGATGAGGCCGTCTCGGTGATGGATGTACTGCACTTCTATGTGCCTACCATCGATCAGGTGTCCAACGGCCTGCGCCTTGCGCTGAACCTGATCCGCAAGTATCTGCCGGAGGGCGCGTTCAGCCGCATTTATCTGGACGAGCAGCCGGTGGATGCCGGCAACTATGTGGCCGGTGCACTGGCGCTGGAAAGCAGCGATATGAACACCGCAGGCTTTGCCATGTTCAAGATCAAGCCCAAGACAAACGGCGTGCGCATGTACTGGGCACAGCAGGCCGAAAAGCCCATGACCGCCGAAGAGCTGCAAAGCTTCAATGAAGCGGCTGTGCTGGAAGTGGATGGTCAGGTAGTGCCCACCGATAAGATCCGCTACAGCTACAAGAAGTCCGGCTGGGGCTGTGATGCCACCAGCGAGCTGCCCACAGAGCCGGGCACCTATGTGCAGACGGCAGAGATCGGCGGCAATTACTCCTGCAGCAAGATCAGCCGCAACATCACCGTAAAGTGATGTCGTAAAGCAAAAACAAGGCCCCGCACCAGAAGGTGCGGGGTCTTGCTGTATCCTATGAGAAAAACGGGATCACATGCGGAACCGGAAGCCCCAGCCGCCGCAGCAGCAGTTGCAAAGCAGGTTCAGCAGGATCATGCTCCAGCACCACTGCATCAGGCCGCCGGGGCTGGTGTAGGTGGCCTGTGTGGTGCGGTAGGTCTGGCCGGGGTTCTGCATCCGGCGCAGGTGCATCTGGTACTCGGTGTTGCCCGGGTCCAGCTGCACGGCACGGCGGGCATCCTGCAGCGCATCGATGCGGTTGCCCAAGCCCTGATTTGCGAGGGAGGACAGATAATACCACCGGGCATTGCGGCCGGTCATGCCGTCCAGCACGCGGCGGGCCTCCGCATAGCGGCCATTGGCCACAAAGTTGCGGGCGGCCTGCATCTCCGGGCTGTCGGAGCCGGAATAGCTTGCGCCCTGCTGGCCGTAACCCTGCTGGTAGCCGCCAAAGCCAAACCCGAAACCGAACGGGTCAAAGCCATCGAATCCGTCAAAACCGCCGTAACCGTTCTGATAACCCTGCTGCTGGTAGTTCTGCTGGCCGTAACCCTGTTGTTGGTAGCTGCCGTAGGGATTTCCGCCCATCTGGGGGCCGGTCTCGCCCTTGGTAATGGCATCGTAAGCCGCCTGCACTTCCTTGAAGTGCTCCTCGGCGGTAGGATCGTTGGGGTTCAGGTCCGGGTGCCAGCGCTTGCACTTGGCGCGGTATGCTTTTTTGATCTCGTCATCGCTTGCGCCGCGCGAAACGCCCAGCACCTCATAGGGGTCTCTCATGGATATACTTCCTCACGTCTCATTTCGCGCAGCCACAGCGCCGCGCAATGTTTATAGTCTACCGTATTGCCGTGGAAAAATCAAGACAAAGCCGCCATTCAGCCACGGCTGCGGGCCTGCTTGGCTGTTTTGCAGTTGTATTTGAGCCATACGCCGGAGTAAAGGATGTTGCGCAGCAGGTCTGCGTCCTCCACGCAGGGCAGGCGTTCAAAGCTCTGGGCACACTGCGCCAGCAGCAGCTCAAAGATCTCTTTCATCTCTTCCTCATAGCCGGGCTGCTGGCTGAGTGCTTTCAGCGGATTGTAGGCCCCCTTGCGCTGGTCATGCTCCAGATCGTCATAGGCATCCAGCAGGTAGATGAACTTGCCCAGATGGAAGCCGATGCTGCGCAGCTCCGGCGACCAGTGATCCTGCCGGTAGTCGAACAGCTCTGCCATCAGCTCGCCAAAGCAGCCGGACACGGCATCCAGATCTTCGCTCCCGGCAGCTTCATATTCTGCCAGCCTGTCCAGACAGGTGCGGATGGCGCTGCACTGACGGGGCCAGCGGCTCTCGGCAGCCTGCTTACAGCCGGTAAGCAGCTTTTCATATCCAAGGCCCAGCAGGCTGCGGTCGTCCTTCCACTTATCCTCGGCGTTGTAGTAGTGCAAGGCTACGCTCAGATCTGCACAGTAATCGGTGGGGGAGGCTGCCCGCCATTCCACACCGCCCAAGGGGTGGATGGGGCACCGGTCGTGGCCGGAAGAAGCTTCGGTCTCGCCCTCGTACAGGCTGCACAGCAGCAGGTTCAGGAAGGTGAGGTCATAGCTCAGCGTAAAGCGGCCCCGCAGGCCGTGCAGTGCGTCGATGCGGCGGCACAGCCCGCAGTAGGCGGTGCGGTAGCGCTTTTGTGCTTCGTCCGAAAGCGCAGCCTGATTGGGCACAACATAACCAAACATGGCCGCTCAGCTCTTTTTGATGAACTGGGTGCCGCAGCGCGGGCAGGAGATCTGGATGCGGCCGCGGCCACGGGGCACACGCAGCTTCTGGCGGCACTTGGGGCAGCGGTAGTAGTGGTAGAGCTTGCGGTTGGCCCACTGATCCTTCAGACCGCGGAACTTACGGTCTACGCGGTCCTTCAGGGCATAGTACTGGTAGTTCTCCTCCGTGCGCTTGGAAATGTTGCGGCTGAGCGAGCGGTAGTAGCACAGCACCAGCAGCACCAGACCCAGCCATGTGAACAGGCTGAAGCGGGTGAGCAGCGAGATCAGCAGCAGCACGATGGACGCGATGCTCAAAAACTGGTTCAGGCCATCGGTACCGTAGCGGCCGATCATAAACTGACGGAATTTTTCTCTCATAACTCCTGCATCCTTTGTTTTGGAATCAAAGCGGGCGCGCCCGCCGTTATTTTACAGTTCTTAGGATACCAGTCAACCATGATGAAATTTTGAACAGAGTGAAAATCTATCATGAAGGGACGGAAATTAAGCTTCCCGGCAGCGGATGGTCACCACGGCATCGGTATCCAGCGCACCCTCCATGCGACAGTGCAGCACGGCACGGCCCGCTTCGCCGGTAGTGGCAAGGTAGGTGCCCGCCATGCCGCCGCGCAGCGGCACCACGCTGGGACCAATGATCTTCAGCGGGCCGTCCACGCTCAGCTGAACGGCTTCGCCGCAGTAGGGCAGCAGGCTGCCGTTCTGGTCGATGGCGCGCAGGCTGACAGCGGCGCAGTCCCAGGTGGGGCCGTCGGTGAGGATGGGATTGTGCACGGTGCATTCCAGCCGGACGCTCTGCACCGGTTCCCGCACCACGGTGCGCACGGTGCGGCCATGCCACACGGCTTCAAAACGGTAGGCTGCGCACGGTGTGCCCAGCACGCCGATGTATTTGTAATACATGCGGGCTACCTCGTTCCAGCTCAGCCGCAGCGAAAGCATCCGCGCCTTGGAAAGCGGCGAAAGCTCCATGGCATCCCGGCGCATCTCGTTCAGGATAGCGGCTGTCATCTGGGCGGAGGCCGGGTCCATGCCCTCGTACTTTTCCAACAGAGAACCCACAAAATCGTTGATCTCAATGGGCGGATGCGTCATGGCGGCAAAACGGCCGTGCCGGTCAGGCGTGAACTCGGCAATGTAGTCGTTGCCGCGGTACAGCCGCACGCTTTCGGCGTTGGTGAACACCCAGCAGGCCGTGGGAACGCCGCCGGGCAGGTCGCCCAGTGCCATGCCGGAAGAGACTTCCAGCACGATGTCCGAGGGGGAACGCGGCGTTTTCTGGCTTGCATATACCGCCGCCGAAAGCTTCGGGTTGCGGAACATATCCATCACACCGTGGTAGCAGATGCGGTCGCCGCTGCCAAATTCCCGGTGGGTGTTGTAATCGGCCATGCACCAGCCAAAGCTGCCGGCCACGCCCTGCTGCGCAATGGAATCGTTGATCCCGGCGGCATAGCGCAGAGCCTGCACCAGCCGGTGGGTCTCGTCGTCAAAGGGCTTGGTGGGCAGCTGCTGCCCGCCGAATTCGCTGATGAGGTAGCCCTTGCGGGGATCGGAAGTCACCGCGGCGCGGGCTTCGCAGGCGGCACCGCGCCCACGGTAAGAGTAATCGTTGTAGGCGTAAACATCCTCCAGCAGCTGGCTCTTGCGGTGGTTCCGCGCGCCTGCCGTGGGGCGGGTGGGGTCCAGCCGGTGGATGGCCTCGTTGGTGCGCTTATAAAACGCTTCGTCGTCGGCGCTGCCGTTCACACGGGCACCCCACAAAAAGATGCTGGGGTGGTTGCGGCACTGGCACACCATCTCGCGGCAGTTCTGCAAGGCCTGCGCCTTCCAGCTCTCGTCGCCGATGTACCGCCAGCCGGGCATCTCGGTGAACACCAGCAGGCCCAGCTCATCGCAGGCATCCAGAAACGCCGGGCTCTGGGGGGAATGGCTGGTGCGCACTGCGTTGCAGCCAAGGTCTTTTTTCAGGATCTGAGCATCCAGCCGCTGGATGCTGTCCGGCATGGCATAGCCCTGATAGGCGTAGCTCTGGTGGCGGTTCAGGCCCCGCAGCTCCACGCGCTGACCGTTCAGGTACAGCCCGCCTGCCACGAACTGCACGGTGCGGAAACCGAAGCGGATGGTCTTTTCGTCCAGCACACGGTCCGGCAGACCGGCAGAGCCGGGACGGATCAGCTGTACGGTGAGGGTGTACAGGGTGGGATGCTCGATGCTCCACGGGTGCACACCGTTCAGCACGCCGGTGATGGGCAGGGAAAGCTCGCCGCTGTAGGCGGCGCGGCTGCCGGAAGGGCTGCGGATCTCGGCCTGCAGGGTGCAGCCAACCGTCTCACCCACGGTGGAGGTATAGATGCGGAAATCGCCCTCGGCTTTTGCCTCGATGAACACATCCCGCAGGTAAGCGGGTTCCTTGATGTCCAGACTGACGGCACGGTAGATGCCGCCGTAGGTCAGGTGATCGATCTGCCCGCCAAAGGGAGGAATGTTCAGATCCTCACGGCTGTCGCAGCGCACAGCCACCACGTTATTCTGACCCAGATGCAAAGCGCTGGTCAGATCTACCGTGAAGGCGGTGTAGCCGCAGGCGTGGTGGAACAGCCGCCGCCCGTTGCAGAACACGGTCGCGTCATGGGCAACGGCACCAAAGGTGAGCAGAACAGTGCGGCCTGCCCACTCTCTGGGTGCAAAAAACTCCCGCCGGTAGCCGCACAGGCACTGGTATTCATTTTCGTTGCAGTAATTGTAGGGCAGCACCCGCACAGTGTGGGGGATGCGCACCGGTTCCAATTCCAGTCCGCACTCCGGCCGCACCAGTGCCGGGTCGAACCGGGGCGTGAACAGCCAGCCTTCGTTCCAATCGTAGTGTTCCATACAAGGGTCTCCATCCTGCTAAAATCACTTTACATCTTATAGTAACACAAACTTATGAACGAAAAAAGAAGCTGCAGCCCCATTTCCAAAGGATTTTTGCCGCTTTTGGCACGAAATGGCGTGGACTGCAAAGAAAAAGAGGCTCAGAGCAGCTTATGGACTGTTCTGAGCCTCTGGATCAGAAATTGATTTTCCGATCAGCGGATAAAATTAGTCATGGGGCGCTTGGGGTTCTGCGGGTGTTCAAAGCCTGCGGCCCTGCCTGCTTCGATGCAGTGCAGCAGCCATGCCATGTTGCGGCCCAGCTCCTGCATTACGGCGCAGCCCTCGGCATCCTGCAGCACCTGCTCGGCATTGGAGCCGTGCACCATGGCCCAGTAGGAGCCGTTCACCAGCGGCATGTGGAAGAACTGCGGGTACTTTACCAGCTGGTCCAGCGTGGTGGTGGTGCCTGCACGGCGGGCCGAGCAGCAGATGGCGGCGGGCTTGTAGGCCAGATATCTGCCGCCCGCGTAGGCAAGGCGGTCCATGAAGCTGGTCATGTTGCCGGATGCGGATGCGTAGTGCACCGGGCTGCCGAACACGAAGCCATCGGCAGTTTTGGCCTTCTCGATGGCCTCGTTGACCACGCCGCCAAACACGCAGCCGTTGCCTGCGGCACAGCCGCCGCAGCCGATGCAGCCGCCCACGGGTTTGCCGCCGACATGCAGGATCTCAGTGTCCACACCGGCATCGTTCAGTTCCTTTGCAATGAGCGAAAGGGCGGTATAGGTGCAGCCTTTTTCGTGCGGGCTGCCGTTGATGAGCAGAACTTTCATGGGAATACTCTCCTTTTATGCCAGAATGCGCCGCAAAAGCCCGGCGCTGCCGGTTTTATTGTAGCACAAACCGCCAGACGGCGCAACGCGCGGCCCTTGACAAGAATATGCAGTTGGGTGATAATAAAGTGATACAAAAAACGTGTTTGCAGCCACATCTTCCGGCTGCAAGGAGGAGGAAAGAGAACATGCGCGTGATCGCAGGAGAAGCCCGGGGCCGCAGTCTGGAGGCCCTGCCGGGGACCGACGTGACCCGGCCCACCCTTTCGCAGGTAAAGGAGGCGATGTTCAGCATCGTCCAGTTCGACCTGCCCGGCGCACGGGTGCTGGACCTGTATGCGGGCAGCGGCCAGCTTGGCATTGAAGCACTAAGCCGCGGCGCGGCGCGCTGCGTGTTTCTGGACGAGAACCGCGAGGCGGTGAACATCATCATGCGTAACTGCAAGGCCTGCGGCGTGTTCGACCGCAGCCGCGTCAATATCGGCGAAGCTGCGCGGTATCTTTCCGCCTGCCGCGAGCAGTTCGACATCGTACTGCTGGACCCGCCCTTCCGCAATGGTACACTGGAAAAGATCCTGCCTGCGGTGGATAAATGCACCGCGCCCGGCGGCATCGTGCTGTGCGAGAGCGAGACCGGCATCGTGCTGCCGGCCGAGGCTGGCGGCCTGACCCTGAAAAAACAGTACAAGTACGGCAGGGTGCTGCTGTGGAAATACACAAAGCCCATGCAGAACACAGACCCTGCCGAGAACGAACCGAAGGGAGAAGCACTATGAACGTGAACGAACTTTTGGATACCATTGAGGATGCGCTGGAGGAAGGTGCCAATGTGCCCCTTTCCGGCGGCAAAAAGATCGTGGATGTGGAGCAGATCCGGGATTATCTGGACGA
This sequence comes from Faecalibacterium faecis, assembly GCF_040096475.1. Lineage (NCBI taxonomy): Bacteria > Bacillati > Bacillota > Clostridia > Eubacteriales > Oscillospiraceae > Faecalibacterium > Faecalibacterium faecis. Next base: position 87,062 of record NZ_JBBMEP010000005.1, read on the forward strand.
GATCCGCGCAAACCTGCCCGGCGAGCTGCGGCAGGCCCAGCAGATCGTGAACGACCGCGCTCAGATCGTGGAGACGGCCAACGCACAGGCGCAGGCCATTGTGAAAAAGGCTGAGGAGCGGGCGCGCATTCTGGTGAGCGAAGCCGAGATCGTGAAGGCTGCACAGCAGCGCGCCGGGGAAATCACCACTGCAGCCCAGAACGAGGCCCGCACCCTGCGCCAGACCGTGACCGACTATTGCGACAACATGCTCAAGAACACCGAGGAAACGATGGTGGAAAATGCGGCACAGGTAAAGAACGTGCGCGCAAATCTGCGCCAGAACGCCAAGAAAAACGGCTGAAGACAGCCTTTTTCACACACAAATTACACATACGGCAAAAACCAAAGTTCCTGCAGGCAGAAATGACGGCCGACAGGGACTTTTTTTGTTGCATTTTGCGGCAAAAACGGGAGCACAAACCCTTGCAATCAGGGGCCTGATTTGTTAAAATAAAACTGTGTTATCGGGTAAAAGTGTGCGCTGTGTGCACAGTACCCGGAACACGGAAAGCTTATGAACTGAGAAAGGAGGCCGCAGCGATGGAACTTGAAACACAAGCAGCCTTTGACCCGGCCTCGTTTGAGCATATCCCCGTTCTGCTGAACGAGTGTCTGGAGGGTCTTTCCATTGATCCGGCCGGCACCTACCTTGACGGCACTGCAGGCGGCGCGGGACATTCTCGCCAGATCGCCTTGCGGCTGGATGCAGAAAAGGGCGGCAGGCTGATCTCGCTGGATCAGGACCCGGACGCGGTGCAGACCGCGCGTGCCCGCCTTGCGGGCCTGCCTGCCACGGTGGTGCAGATCAACTTCCGCTATGCCGGACAAGCTCTGGAAAGCCTTGGCATCGACAAGGTCAACGGCGCGCTGCTGGATCTGGGCGTTTCCAGCCATCAGCTGGACGATGCGGCCCGCGGCTTTTCCTACCGTGCGGATGCACCGCTGGACATGCGGATGAGCCAGCAGGGCGAAACGGCAGCGGACCTTGTGAACACCGAGAGCCGCGAAGAGCTGGCACGCATTCTGCGGGATTACGGCGAAGAACCTTTCGCATGGCAGATCGCGGGCAGGATCGTGGAGGCAAGGGAGAATTCTCCCATCGAAACGACCCTGCAGCTGGCAGACATCGTGGCCAGCGCCATGCCCCCGGCGGAACGCCGCAAAAACAAGAACCCTTCCCGCCGCACCTTTCAGGCGCTGCGCATTGCAGTGAACCATGAACTGGATGCGCTGGAAGAAGGCTTGGACACCATTTTTGATCACCTTGCGCCGGGCGGCCGGCTGTGCGTGATCACCTTCCACTCGCTGGAGGACCGGCTGGTGAAGAACAAATTTCGCCGCTGGTCCACCGCGTGCACCTGCCCGCCGGAGTTTCCGGTGTGCGTATGCGGCGGCAAAGCCAAAGCAAAGCTGATCACCCGCAAACCCATTGAAGCAAACAGTCAGGAATTGGAAGAGAACCGGCGCAGCCGGTCCGCCCACCTGAGAGTTTTGGAAAAATGCTGAACGGCAGAAGCCGTTGTGTGAGGAGGAGAGCAAACCATGGGTCAGGCAGCATATGATTATAACGCGGTACGCCGCAGAAAAGCCCCGCAGACACAGCGCAAGGCAGATCTGCGGGTAGCAAAGGGCGGCAAGCGTCGGCTTTCGCCGCTGCAGGCAGCGGTGCACAACGCCATGCATCTGGTAGCAGCAGCACTGCTGGTGGGGTTTGCCATCAGCCTGCTGTGGAGCGAGTCCAAGCTGGTGGAGCTGAACGACCAGATTCAGGACGCAAAGGCTCAGCTGGTCAGTGAGCAGAGCCAGTATACTTACTATAACAGCACCCTGAACAGCAAGACCAACATTACCAGCGTGGAAGAGACGGCCGGCAGGCTGGGCCTGATGAAAATTGATCAGAGCCAGATCACCTACATCCGTTTGGGCGAGAGCGACACGCTGGAGCGCACCCAGTCCGCTGTGCGGCAGTGGACCGACTTTATCTACAACGGTGCCGTGAACATTCTTGGCACTGTAAAGTGAACCAAATACGGGAAAGCGTGCGGCAGCGCACGCTTTTTCGGTTTATACACCCTGTTTGCAGGGCAGTTCCAAATTTGACAAAAGCGCGGCAGAAGGCAGCAAATGCCCGCTGCCGCAGGAGCATACCATGTGGAAATTCTTCCGAAAATTCATCAAAAAAATAAAAGGCCCCTGGCCGGAAACCAGCACCGGTGCCCGCATGAACCCCAGAACCAGTCTGATCTGCGGCGGTCTGGCCCTTGTGGTCATGGGCCTTGCTGCGGCCCGTGTGACCTACAGCCTGTATGATATCCAGATCAAAAACGGTGACACCTACCGCCAGCTGGCCGCAAAGCAGCAGCTGCTGGATACCACCATCAAGGCCACCCGCGGCGAGATCTACGATACCTCCGGCATCACGCTGGCCTCCACCAGCGTGGTGTGGACCATCTGGGCCGACCCGGACAACAGCAAAATCTTATATACCACCACCGGCAAGGATGAGGAGGCGGTGCGCACGCTGGACACGGCCATGTGCGCCGAGGTCAGCCGGGAACTGACCCTGCGCCTGCTTTCCGGCGACGGCGAAAGTCTGGACGCGGTGGACACTTCCTCGGAAGCGTACCAGACCCAGTACCAGAAGGTTTACGATGCACTTTCCAAGATGGACACCAAGTATCAGGTGCTGGCCACCAAGGTGAACAACGCTGTCAAGCTGTCCATCGAATCCTACGTTTCCCAGTTCAACAAGGCACACAAGCGTGCCACTGAGACCTCCCGCAAGGGCAACATCTCGGTCGGCAGCGAGAAGAGCTTCCAGCGCAATTACCCCTACGGAGCGTTTGCAGCGGCAGTGCTGGGCTTTACCGATGCGGACGGCATTGGTACTTACGGTCTGGAAAAATCCTATCAGTCCACGCTGGCCGGTGTGGATGGCCGCACCATTACCCAGCGCAATGCCTACGGCAACGCCATTGCGGACGAGAATGCCACCACCTTTGCAGCCAAGGATGGCTCCAATCTGGTGCTTTCGCTGGATGTGAATGTGCAGGAGATCGTGGAACGGTATCTGAACGAAGCCATTGCAGCCAACACGGTGGAGAACCGCGGCTGCGCCATCGTGATGAACGTCAAGACCGGTGCCATCCTTGCCATGGCTTCCAAGCCGGATTTTGACCCCAACGACCCGCTGGACTACAGCGCAAATCTGGATTACCTCAACGAGCTGGTGCGCGCTGAGCCGGAGCTGTACGGCATCTACAAAAAGGATGAGAACGGCAACGAGCTGAAGGATGCAAACGGCAACCGCATTCTGGACGAGGAGGGCGATTACTCCGGCTACTTCCGCGATATCCAGTGGAAAAACAAGGCCATCACCGAGTTGTACTACCCCGGCAGTGTGTTCAAGGTGATCACCTCGGCCATGGGCGTGGACTCCGGCCTTGCAAACATCAACACCACCTTTACCTGCGCCGGTGCTTACGGCGTGGCAAAGGAGACCTACCACTGCGCAGGCCACAAAGCCCACGGCACCATCACACTGGCCGAAGCTCTGCGCCAGAGCTGCAATATCTACTATATCCAGCTGGGTCAGCGCGTTGGCTCCCAGACCTTCTATAACTACTTCGATGCCTTTGGCTTTACCAGCCGCACCGGCGTGGACCTGCCCAGTGAGACGGGCTTCATGCAGTATTATAAGGCCAACCAGCTGGGCGAAGTGCAGCTGGCTTCCTCGGCCTTTGGTCAGGCAATGGCCATCACCCCGCTGCAGATGTGCACCGCTGTGGCCGCGGCCGTCAACGGCGGCTATCTGGTCACGCCCCATGTGGTGGATAAGATCACCGATGCAAATGGCAACGTGATCGAGGAGATCGGTGCCAATGTGCGCCGTCAGGTCATCAGCGAGAGCACCAGCAATGTGATCCGCCAGATCATGGAATATGAGGTGGGTGCCGGTACCGGCGGCGGCAAGTATGCCTATGTGTCCGGCTACCGTATCGGCGGCAAGTCCGGCACTTCCGAACAGCTGAACATGGACCGCCGCGCCGACGGTGACTACAAGAAAGTGGCATCCTTTGCCGCTGTCCTGCCCGCCGACGACCCGGAGATCATCGTCTATGTGATGCTGGATGACCCCAACAACGCCAGAACGGACTACTCGTCCCTGCTGGCAGCGCCCGTTGTGGGCAACATCATCAGCGAGATCGCACCCTACCTTGGCATTGCCGCCGACGGCGAGGATCGCAGCCAGACTGTGGTCACTGTGCCGAATCTGGTGGGCACCGAGTGGAGCAGTGCGCAGGTGCAGCTGAACATCAAGGGCCTCAGGCATCAGCTGGCCGAAAGCACCACCAGTCAGGCGGCAGCAGCTGTCACCTACCAGTATCCGCACGCGGGTGCAAAGGTGGCCTACGGCACCACCGTGTACCTGTATACCGATACCTATGAGGGCAGCCATACCGATGTGCCGGATGTGACCGGCAAGAGCGCGGACTTTGCCCGCCAGATGCTGTCTGCCGCCGGATTGAACTGTGTGGTGGAGGGCAATGCGAACGGCACCGTGCAGGCCCAGAGTGCAGACCCCGGTTCCAGTGTGCAGCGCGGCACCGTCGTGACCATTACCTGTGGGTAACAAGAACCCTCTCAGGCGCTTGCGCGCCAGCTCTCCCGAAGGGCGAGCTTTATGAGTGGGCACGGTAAAGTGAATCTTCTGAAGAACTGCACTTTATCGTAAGATGCAAAAGAGCTCCCCTTTCGGGGGAGCTGGCAATGCCGCAGGCATTGACTGAGAGGGTTTTACAAGATAAAAGAGAGGGGACATGAACAATGGAAAAAATTTCTGCAAGCAAGCTTCTGGCAGGGCTGGTGCCCGCAGACTTCATCCGGGAAGAGGTGCAGGTGGAACTGGTGACCACCGACAGCCGCGAGGTGCGGCCCGGCTGCATTTTTGTAGCGTTCCCGGGTGAAAAATTTGACGGCCACGATTTTGCGGCCAAAGCACTGGAGAACGGTGCTGTTTATGTGGTGGTGAACCACCCGGTGGAGGGCGTGCCTGCGGAAAAGGCCATCCTCTGCCCGGACAGCTACCACGCCATGATGGTGATGGGCGCGAACTACCGCAGCCAGTATCACCCCAAGATGGTGGGTGTGACCGGCAGCGTGGGCAAGACCACCACCAAGCAGATGACCTACGCCGCCCTTGCAGGCTTTGGCGAGACCATCAAGACCGAGGGCAACCAGAACAATGAACTGGGCATGCCCCGCACCCTGATGCGGCTGGAAAGCAGCACTGAGTATGCCGTGATCGAGATGGGCATGAGCCATGCGGGCGAGATCGACCGTCTGGCCCGGGCCGCACGCCCGGATGTGGGCATCATTACCTGCATCGGTGTGTCCCACATCGGCAATCTGGGTAGTCAGGAGAACATCTGCAAGGCAAAGCTGGAGATCTGCAACGGCCTGCCGGAGGGTGCACCGCTGGTGCTGAACTATGATGATAAGTTCCTGCGCGCCGCAAAGCTGCCCGCCCACGTGAAGCCGGTATGGTTCAGTCTGGCAGATGAGAACGCTGATGTGTGTGCACTGTCCATCCGGCAGGAAGAGGACGGCATGAGCTTTGTGCTGGAAGATCAGGAAGAGGGCACCTTTGTGGTCAAGATCCCGGCCATGGGCAAGCACAATGTGGCAAACGCTCTGGCTGCCTACTGCGCCGCCACCCGCTTGGGCTGCGACCCGCGCGGTGTCATCAAGGGGCTTTCCAATTTTGAGCAGACCGGCCGCCGCCAGAAGGTGGTGCACAGCAAGGGCGTTACCGTCATTGAGGATTGCTACAATGCAAACCCCGACAGCATGAAGGCCGCGCTTGCCATGTTCAAGGAATTCCCCTGCAAGCGCCGCTTTGCCCTGCTGGGCGATATGCTGGAGCTGGGCGAGCTGTCCCGCGAAGCCCACGAGGAGCTGGGCCGTCTGGCTGCGGAGAGTGATCTGTACTGCCTTGTGACCTACGGCGAAAACGCAAAGCGCACGGCTGTGGTGGCTGCGGCCAAGGGGGTCAAGACCCTCCATGCCAACAACTACCGCGAGGCAGCGGATGCTCTGCTGAACCGGATAGAGCCGGGCGATGCCCTGCTGGTGAAGGCAAGCCGCGGCATGGCGCTGGAAAAAGTGCTGGAAATTTTCTACGCAGAGCAGAAAGATGCCGAAGAATAACCCTTTGGCATGAATTTGGAGATTGAAAAATGATTCGTTTCGCCTTGGTCGTCGCGTCGGTGCTGGGTTTTGTGCTGACTGCGGCGCTCGGCAATATGATGGTGCCGCTGCTGCGGGAGCTGCAGCGTGCGGCACGCGGTACACAGCCGGACAGCGATGCCCCGGACAGCCCGGTGCCTACCATGGGCGGGCTGTGCCTGATGGTGGGCACCCTTGCCGCTGTGGGCGTGGGCTGGCTGGCCGCATGTGCTGCACAGCCTTCCCTGCTTGGCAGCGACCGGCAGATGACCTCCCGCCTGCTCATTGCACTGCTGGGGTCGCTGGCCTTTGGCGCAGTGGGGCTGGCCGATGATCTGGCCCGCATCCGCAGCCGCTACCCGAACGGTTTGGGCCTTGGCCTGCGTCGTACGCAGCGCCTTGCACTGGAATGCATCGCTGCAGCGCTGGTGCTGGGCCTGCTGGCACTGAACGGGTGCCTGCCCACAGGGCTGATCCTGCCGGGAGCAGGTTATGTGAAATGTACGCTGGCACCGCTGCTGTGGGCTGTGCTGCTGGTGGCGATGGCCGAGGCGGCCCGCGTGGCCGACGGTGCCGACGGCACGGTGTGCGGCGCGGCCTTTGCGGCCATGCTGGGCCTGATGATGCTGGAAACGCAGCTGGGCTGGTTCCCGCTGGCAGTATTCCCGGCGGCACTGGCCGGTGCACTGATGGCCTTTCTGCTGTGGGATTTTCCACCGGCAAAGCTGCACCCCGGCCGGTGCGGCTGCTTGTATGCAGCGGGAGCCATTGGCTGCATTCCGCTGTGCATTGGCTACGCAGAGCTGAGCATCCCGCTGGCACTGCCCTTCTGGGTGGAGGGCGGCATGGTGGTGCTGCAGGTCCTGTTCTGCCGCTGGAAGGGCAGGCCGCTGTTTGCGGCGGCACCGCTGCACCGCTGGCTGGAAAAGCGCGGCATGAGTGCAGTGAATATTTTTTACAGCCTGTGCGCACTGAGCGTGTGCGGGCTGGCGCTGGCCGTGCGTCTGGCACGCTGGGCCTGAGCGCCTGATTCTGAAAATAAGGGGGCGTGGCAATGGCAGCCACCCGCAGACAACATAAAAACCAAAAAGAAAGTGCATGGGTGCCGCCGCTGCAGCGGGACCCGGGACCGTGGAACCGGCTGCTGCTCAACTGGCTGGCAACGCTGGCCATTATCATGGTGTTCGGCCTTGTAATGCTGTACAGCGCAAGCTACACCACCGGCTACCTGCGCATGGGCGACAGCCTGCACTACATCAAGCAGCAGGCTATCTGCACGGCCATTGGCATTGGCTGTATGGTAGTCATGAGCTATGTGGATCACCGCTTTCTGCGCTGGGCGAGCAAGCCGCTGTACTGGGTGGTGCTGGCTATGCTGGCCGTCACGCTGACCTTTGCACCGCTGAACGGCTGCCGCCGCTGGATCCGTCTGGGCGGTCTGACTCTGCAAACCTCTGAGGTGGCAAAGTTTGAGATGATCCTGCTCTCGTCCCATCTGGCGGCAAGTGCGCCGCAGATCGGCCGGTTCAGCCCGTCGCTGAGAGAAAAAATCAAGCCAAAGGATTGGTTGTTCATCCGCATCGTAAGGCAGCTGATCGTGCCGGTGCTGCCGCTGGTGCCGGTGGTGCTGCTGCTGTTTTTAGAGCCGCACATGTCCGGTATCCTGCTGACCACCGCCATCGTGGGCACCATCCTCATGCTGACCGGCTGCGGCGGTGTATTGACATGGTGCGGGGCCGCAGCGGCGGCTCTGCTGCTGAAACCGGCCCTGACGCTGGTGGAATCCATTGGCTATCTGCAGGACCGCCTGAACACATGGTCCGATGATCTGGAAGCGCTGAACGACCAGACCAAGCAGAGCTTGTACGCCATCGGCTCCGGCGGACTGAAGGGCCTTGGCCTTGGCAACAGCGTGGAAAAGCAGCTCTGGCTGCCGGAAAGCACCAACGACTTCATCTTCAGTGTGGTGTGCGAAGAGTTGGGCTTCATCGGTGCGGTGCTCATCATCGTGCTGTTCATACTGCTCATAGCGCAGGGCCTGATGATCGCCTATAAGGCCGAGAACCAGTTCTGCACCATGGTGGGAATTGGCATTATGGCGCAGATCGCCTGGCAGGTGTTCTGCAACATCGCCGTGGTCACCAACACCATCCCGAATACCGGCATCAGCCTTCCGTTTTTCTCGTCCGGCGGCACCAGTCTGATCTTGCTGCTGGCAGAAATGGGCGTGATGGTGAACATTGGGCGCAACGGAGAGCGGGCGGCGCAGCAGAGGGCAGCGGCCCACGCACAGCGGCAGGCTGCAAAGGCTCAGCGTGATGCGGAGCTGAAGGACCGTACCATCAATCTGGACGATGCCCGCCGTGCGCGCAATGAACTGTAACGACTGTTTTGAGGGCGCAGGCCAGTGGGAAGCTCCCCGATGGCCTGCCCAGATGCACTACCAGATGCACTAATAATAGAGGAGGAATCGTCATGCGAGTTCTGATCGCTGCCGGCGGCACTGCCGGCCATATCAACCCGGCACTTGCCATTGCAGGTGCTATCAAAAAGGCAGACCCTTCTGCCGAGATCCACTTTGCCGGCCGCAAGGAGGGCATGGAGTACCGTCTGGTAGGACAGGCGGGCTATCCCTTCCACCATATCGAGATCACCGGTTTCCAGCGCAGGCTGTCGCTGAACAACATCAAGCGCAACATCGTTACGCTGTGGAATCTGGCCCTCTCTGGCCCCAAGGCAAAGGCCATTATGAAGGAGGTCAAACCCGATCTTGTGATCGGCTGCGGCGGCTATGTGTCCGGCCCGGTGGTGCGCTGTGCCGCCAAAATGGGCATCCACACCGCCATTCATGAGCAGAACGCCTTCCCCGGCGTGACCAACAAGCTGCTGGCACCGGATGTGGATCTCGTGTTTGCCGCCGTGCCTGCTGCTGTGGAAAAGCTGGGCGCACCTGATAAGACCATCGTGGTGGGCAATCCGGTGCGCCCGGAGGTGTTCACCAAGGCAAAGGACCGCGATGCCATCCGCGCTGAGCTGGGCGCGGGCGACCGCACGGTGATCCTTTCCTTCGGCGGCAGCCTTGGCGCACGCCGCGTCAACGAGGTGGTGGCTGACCTGTGTGCATGGGAACAGCACGAGAAGAAGCCGGTGCTGCATCTCCACGCTACCGGCCAGTACGGTGTGCAGCTGTTCAAGGATCTGGAAAAGGAAAAGAACTTCGCGGAGGGCGACGGCCTTGTGGTGAAGGAATACATCAACAATATGCCGGAACTGCTGGCTGCGGCAGACCTTGTCATCAGCCGCGCCGGTGCGCTGACGCTGGCCGAGCTGGAAGCTGTTGGCCGTGCAGCCGTGCTCATCCCCAGCCCCAATGTGGCTGAGAACCACCAGTACTTCAATGCCATGGAACTGCAGAAGGCCGATGCCGCTGTGGTGATCGAGGAAAAAGACCTGACCGGCGAAAAGCTGGTGAGCACGGTGTCCGACATGCTGGCACAGCCCGGCAAGCTGGCTGAGATGGGCAAAAATGCCCGCAGCCTGTCGGTGGATGACAGCCTTGACCGTATTGCAGACGCTCTGATGAAACTGGTGCAGAAGTAAAACAAAACCTAAACCGGAAAGGAGGTGTGCGCCATGCAGCAATACCGCAATAACAGAAACAACGGCAATATCTACGACCTGCGGAAAGACCTGCAGCATACTCCGCCGCCTTCACAACAAAAAGGATCTTCCGGCAGTGCGGACGGGCGCTATGGCTTCAACGGGGAACCGCTGAGCTTTGCGCCGGACCGCACCGCCAATGGTACGGTGCGCCGCACCCGTACCGATAACAGCATCGAGTTCCCTTCGCAGCCGCGCCGCACCGAACAGAGCGGCACCCGGCGCACCAGCGGCCAGAACCGGAACCGTACCGCGCAGCGAAGCCGCACGGCCCAGCCGGAGCAGCGTGCATCCGGCACGGCCCGCAAGCCGCAGCAGCGCCGTTCACAGGGGCAGAAGCCGCGCAAGACAGCAGCTCAGGCAGCACAGCAGCGCTACAAAAACCAGCGTCTGCGCCCGGCACAACAGCAGCCACGCGACCCGGTACAGCGGGAAAAACGCAAGAAGCGCCGCCTGACCCGCGCCGCACTGAAGCGGCGGCGGATGCTGCGGCGGCTGATGGCCTTTGTGACCCTGCTGGCCGTGATCGCCGCCGGTGTTTACCTGACCATGACCATGCTGTTTAAGATCGGCACCATTCAGGTGCAGACGCCGGACGGCACCGTGGTGCAGGAGGTGGGCGGCTATTCCAGCAGCCAGATCCTGCAGGCACTGGGTGTGCAGACCGAAGAGAACATTTTCAGCTTTGACCCTGCCGCCAAGGAAGCGGAACTGGAAAAGCAGTTCCCGCTGCTGGAATCCATCAGGGTGGTTCGGGATTACCCCAACACGGTGGTGGTGCAGGTGACCGAGGCGGTGCCTACCTATGCCATGCAGACGAAGAGCGGCTGGCTGACCCTCTCGGATCAGTTCAAGATCCTAGCCTGCGAGTCTGCCCAGCCGGAAGAACTCAAGACCCTATACGGCGGCGAGCCGGTGTCGGTGACACCCGGCGACCAGCTGACCTTTGCAGCGCAGGCAGACCCGGCGGCATCGGATGCATCCGGTTCGGCAGCAGCTTCGGCAGCGGTGCAGACGGACGACCGTCTGGATGCGCTGAATGAGCTGCAGGCAAAGCTGGAAGAGTATGGGATGCTGGACGATGTGACCCGCATGGAATTTGCGGACACCGACCAGATGGCATTTTTGTATCAGGATCGTGTCAGTGTGCTTCTGGGTACACGGAACGATCTGGATTATAAGCTGGATCGCGCACGCTATGTGCTGACCAACGCCGACGGCAAGGGTTGTGCCCCTACCGACACCGGCAGACTGGATTTCAGCCATGTCAGCGCGGGCAGCACCCGTAAAATTTACTTTGCACAAGGCCAGCCGACCCTGCCCTCCGGTTATGTTGTGCCGGAAAAGACCGTGCCGGAAGAGCCTGACACCTCTGCTGCCGAGGATACTGCGGCAGACGGTGCAGAGGATGCCGCTGCGGCCCAGCCTGCGGACGATACGGCGGCAGCTGCGGAAGAAACACCGCTGACCGACCCCGCCCGCATGACCACAAATAACGAAGAAAACCCCATGTGACAAAATGTTTTGAGGAGTGTGTGCAGTATGAAACTGGAACAGTTACTGGAAGGCGTGCCCTTTACCCTTGCGCAGGGTAGTCTGGACACCGAGATCTCGGATATCATCTACGACAGCCGCAAGGCGGCACCGGGCCTTTTGTTCGTGTGCATCGTGGGCACCCAGCGTGACAGCCATGAGTTTGCCGCCGACTGTGCGGCAAAGGGTGTCAGCGCACTGGTCATCCAGCACGACATCGACCTTTCTGCCCTGCCGGGCGTGACCGTGGTCAAGGTGGAAAGCAGCCGCTATGCCATGGCTCTAATGAGCGCGAACCTCTTCGGCAACCCGTCCCGCAAGATGACCATGATCGGTGTGACCGGCACCAAGGGCAAGACCACTACCACCCACATGATCAAGAGCGTGCTGGAAGCAGCGGGCCGCAAGGTGGGTATGATCGGCACCAACGGCATTTATTATATGGGCCGCCACAAGGATACTGCCAACACCACCCCCGAAAGCTACGAGCTGCAAAAGACCTTTCGGGAATTTCTGGATGCAGGCTGCGACACCGCGCTGATGGAAGTTTCCAGCCAGGGCCTGATGATGGACCGCGTGGCCGGTGTGCACTACAATGTGGGCGTGTTCACCAACCTTTCGCCGGATCACATCGGCCCCGGCGAGCACAAGACCTTTGAGGAGTACCGCAGCTGGAAGGGCCAGCTGTTCAAGCGCTGCGACGTGGGCGTGGTGAACATTGACGATGAGAATACCGAAGCACTTCTGGAAGGCCACACCTGCCGCCTTGTCACCTATGGCCGCGCTGAGCAGGCGGACTACCGCGAGACCGGCTTTGAACTGCTGCGCACCCACGATTTTCTGGGCGTGAAGTTCCATGTGACCGGCAAGGACGAGATGGATGTGAAGGTGAACATGCCCGGCGAGTTCAGCGTGTACAACGCGCTGGCAGCTCTGGCGGTGGGCAAGGTGCTGGGCCTGCCGGATCAGGCAATCCACGACGGCCTTGGCAAGTGCGTGGTCAAGGGCCGCGTGGAGCTGGTGCCCATCAGCAAGAAGTTCACCATCCTGCTGGACTACGCCCACAACGAGGTGTCCACCGAAAGCCTGCTCACCACTCTGCGGGCCTACAAGCCCCACCGTCTGGTGGTGGTGTTCGGCTGCGGCGGCAACCGCTCCAAGCTGCGCCGCTACGGCATGGGCGAGATCTGCGCCAAAATGGCCGATTTCTCCATCCTTACCGAGGACAACAACCGCTTTGAAAAGGTGGAGGACATCCTTGCTGATATCCGCGTGGGCATGAACAAGGGCAACCCGGACGCAAAGTTCGTGGAGATCCCCGACCGTCTGGATGCGCTGCACTACGCAGTGGATCACGCGCAGGAGGGCGACCTGATCGCCGTCATTGGCAAGGGCCACGAGACCTACCGTGACCGCGAGGGTGTCAAGACTCCGTTCCTGGAGCGGGAGCTGCTGGAAGAGTATGCACAGCAGATCGGGCTGGAATAACAGATAAAAAATAACGCCGTGTCGAATGTTCAGACACGGCGTTATTTTTTGCGGTAATTATGCTTTCAGCTGCGGAGCCTTGTTCTCCGGCAGGAGATTGGTCATGCTCTTCAGGCTGATGCCGATGGTGGAGAGATTATGCAGCATGGCAGAGGAGGCCGGCTGCAGGATGCCCAGAGCACCCAGCGCGATGAGGGCCGAGTTGAAGGTGAGCACGAAGCGGTAGTTTGCGTGCACGCGCTTTTGCAGAGAGTTGGCGATGGCCTTGAGGGCCACCAGCTCCTCCAGACTGTCGGCTTTGATGGTCACATCGGCGATTTCGCGGGCGATGGCAGCACCGGAGTTGATGGCGATGCCAATGTCGGCAGCGGACAGGGCGGGGGAGTCGTTGATGCCGTCGCCGATCATCACCACGGTGTGGCCCTCGGCCTTGGCCTGCTGGACGAAGTTTGCCTTGTCCTCGGGCAGCACCTCGGCAAAGAAGCGGTCCACGCCCACCTGCTTTGCAATGGCGGCAGCGGTACGCTCGCTGTCGCCGGTCATCATGACGGTGTTCCGGATGCCCAGCGCACGCAGACCGTTCAGCACAGCCGCAGCTTCCGGGCGCAGCGGGTCGGAGATGCAGATGACGCCCACCAGCTGCCCGCTGGCTGCCATGTACAGGTGCGAATACGCGGGCTTGAGGGCATCGAACTTCTGCTGCTCGGCTGTGGGGATAGTACACTTTTCATCCTCAAAGACGAAGTGGTGGCTGCCAATGACCACGCGCTCGCCGCCCACGCGGCTTGCAATGCCGTGGGCCACGATGTACTCCACCTCGGAGTGCATCTCCTCATGGGAAATGCCGCGCTCCTTGGCGGCACGCACCACGGCGTTGGCCATGGAGTGGGGAAAATGCTCTTCCAGACATGCGGCCAGCTGCAGAACTTCGCGCTCGTTGCAGCCGGAGAAGGGCACGACCTCCACTACCTGCGGGGTGGCACGGGTGAGAGTGCCGGTCTTGTCGAACACGATAGTGTCGGCCTGAGACAGCGCTTCCAGATACTTGCCGCCCTTGACGGTGATGTGGTAGCTGCCGCACTCGCGCATGGCGGAAAGCACGGCCAGCGGCATGGAGAGCTTGAGCGCGCAGGAGAAATCCACCATCAGGCAGGAGATGGCGCGGGTGGCGTTGCGGGTGAGCAGATAGGTGACCACCGTTGCGCCCAGACACCATGGCACCAGCTTGTCGGCCAGCACCAGCGCACGGTTCTCGGTGTTGGACTTGAGCTTTTCGGATTCCTCGATCATGGCCACGATCTTGTCGTAGCGGTTGGAACCGCCTTCGGCCTTGGCGATAAAGACACACTCGCCCTCCTCCACAACGGTGCCGGCATAGAGGGTGGACCCCTCTGCCTTGCGCACCGGCATGGCTTCGCCGGTCAGGGCAGCCTGATTCACCATGGCTTCGCCTTCCAGCACGGTGCCGTCCAGCGGGATCATGTTGCCGCTGCGCACGACCACCTCATCGCCGGAGCGTACTTTGGTCAGAGGCACCAGCACTTCGGTGCCTTGGCTGCGCACCCACACCTTGTCCACGTTCAGGGCCATGCTGCGGGCCAGATCGTCCAGACTCTTCTTGCGGGTCCACTCTTCCAGCAGAGAGCCCAGATTCAGCAGGAACATGACAGAACCGGCGGTGCCAAAGTCGCCGCGCAGCAGCGAGACGCCGATGGACAAAGCGTCCAGCACCTCCACTTCCAGCCTGCGGCTCAGCACGCAGCGCACACCCTTCCAGAGAAAGCGGATGGAGCGGAATGCCGTGTAGGCAGCGTCAAGGGGCGCGGGCAGGAACAGCTTGCGCAGGCAGCGGCCTGCCACCAGATCGAACATTTTATCTTGATATTCCCGGTTCAGCCTGCGGCTGTCGGCGGAGGTGACCAAAGCGTCATACTCGGCCACATCGAACTTATAGCCTGCCAGAATGGCAATGGCGGCGGTGCGCTTGCCGGTATAGGTAATGACCACATCGCCGGTGCGCTCGTAAACGGCGGCATGGACGATGGCATCATGGTGGTTCAGATAAGCTTCCAGCACATCGGCACGGTGCAAAGTCATGCGGACGTTTTCCACATGCACGCGCATCCGGCCTTTGCCTTCATGCAGAATGGTACATTTCATATATCAAATATCCTTCTCTATCTTTTTACCGCAGCGTCAGGCTGCTATACCCTGCACGCCTGCGGCCCCACTCTCACAAAAAAGAGCCGCCCGAAGGCGGCTCGAAAGCCACATTGGGGCTTTCAGTGCTTTACGAACCGAAAATTACTCAGCGGTCTCTTCGGTGGTCTCCTCGGCGGCATCCTCGATCACAGCAGCCTCGGCTTCAACAGCACGAGCCTCGTTGATGGCCTTTGCATCGGCCAGAATGTCACCAGCCTGCTCCTGAACTTTGCTGACGGTCTCCATGGTGGAGTCTTTCATGCGCAGCACAGCAGCAGTGGTCTGGGTGTAGACCTTCTTGGCGTCCTTGCTGGACAGCAGCTTGAAACCGGCAGAACCGAACAACGTGCCGGCGGCGAACAGTGCGATCTTCTTGATATCCATAGTAACTTCCCTACCTTTTCTATTTCCTGTCAGAGGCCCTGCACCGCAGGACCTGTAAGATGAATATACCGGCCCAAAAGCCGGAGAACAGGGTGGACATTTCCCTTCTGTCGAGCCTATTGTAGCACAGAATTTACCATTTTCAAGCTTTTTCTTGAATGTTAATACATGTAAACTTTTTACGATGTGTAGTTAGAAAAAGCTATCTCTAACGCGTTTTTTGAGACAAACTACAGTTTGTAAATGGAAACTAACCGGCAGATGGGACGAGAAAGAATTTCCAGCTTGTAAAAAATCCTGGTTTGGAAATGCGGTTTGCCGCTACGGCCCTTCTCTGTGAAAAAGCAACCCGGAAAAATCCGCAGACTTTTCCGGGTTGCTAAAATAAAAATCGTTTTCCGCTGAAGATGCCAAGAGCGACGCGGCGGACATTTTAAACCGTTTTGCTTTACAGGATGCGCACCCGGATCACGGCGGGGATGGCAGCCAGCTTTTCGGCCAGCTTCTTGTCCACAGCACCGGTGGCATCCAGCATGGTGTAGGCCATGTTCTTTTTGCTCTTGTTCACCATGTTCTCGATGTTCAGGCCGGCTTCGGTGGTCAGGGCGGTGATCTGGCTGATCATGCCCGGCTCATTTTTGTGGATGATGCAGATGCGCTTGCCGCCGGCTCTGGGCTGGTTGACCTCCGGCATGTTCACCGAGTGGATGATGTTGCCGTTCTTCAGGTAGTCGCTCAGCTCCTTTGCAGCCATCACGGCGCAGTTGTCCTCGGCTTCCGGGGTGGAAGCGCCCAGATGCGGGGTGCACACGATGCCGGGCTTGCCCAGAATGGCCTCAGACGGGAAGTCGGTCATGTAGCCGGACACCTTGCCGGTCTCCATGGCTTCCAGCAGGGCTTCGGTGTTCACCAGTTCGCCGCGGGCGTAGTTCAGGATCTTCACGCCGTCCTTGCACAGGGCAAGGGTCTGGGCGTTGATGGTGTCCTTGGTGGTGGGCAGGTAGGGCACATGGATGGTGATGTAGTCGCACAGGGGCAGCATGTCGTTCAGGTTCACGCAGTGGCGTACCTGACTGCTCAGGTTCCAGGCGGCGTCAATGGAGATGTAGGGGTCGTAGCCGTAGACCTCCATGCCCAGCTCAATGGCGCAGTTGGCCACGCGGGAGCCGATGGCACCCAGACCGATGACACCCAGCGTCTTGCCCTTGATCTCGTTGCCCACGAACTGCTTCTTGCCCTTTTCCACGGTCTTTGCCATGGCGGGGTCGCCGGTCAGGCCCTGACACCACTGGGCAGCAACAGCCACATTGCGGCTGCCGGCGATCAGCATGCCGATCACCAGCTCGGCCACAGCGTTGGCGTTGGCACCGGGGGTGTTGAACACCACGATGCCCTGCTCACTGCAGCGGTCCAGCGGGATGTTGTTCACGCCGGCACCGGCGCGGGCGATGGCCAGAAGATTGTCGTTGAAGGCGGTATTCAGCATGTCGGCGCTGCGAACGAGGATGCCGTCCGGGGCATCGGTGTCCACAGCCACGTCAAACTGCTTGTTGTTCAGCTTTGCCAGACCCACCGGGCTGATGGCGTTCAAAGTTTTGATGGTGTACATAGTCCAGATTTCCCTTCTATTATACAGGAACCCTCTCAGTCACGGCTTGCGCCGTGCCAGCTCTCCCGATGGGCGAGCTTAGAAAGCGGGTTCGATCAAGTTGTCCCTCTGATAAAAAGCTCCCCCCTCGGGGGAGCTGCCGAACGAAGTGAGGCTGAGAGGGTTTTATGCATTTGCCTTGCGGAACTTCTCCATGAAGTCCACCAGCTTGTCCACACCCTCGGCGGGCATTGCGTTGTAAATGGAAGCGCGCATACCACCTACCAGACGGTGGCCCTTCAGGTTCACGAAGCCTGCTTCTGCAGCTTCGGCGCAGAATTTCTTGTCCAGATCTGCATTGGGGCTGGTGAAGGTGACATTCATGGTGCTGCGGTAGCGGTGCTCCACAGGATTCGTGAAGAAGCCCTGACCGTCCAGATAGTCGTACAGCACTTTGGCCTTGGCTTCGTTGATCTTCTGCATGTTGGCAAGACCGCCGATGTCGTTTTCCAGATACTTGAGCACCAGACCGGTCATATAAATGCACCAGCAGGGGGGCGTGTTGTACATGCTGTCCTTGTTCAGCAGAGTGGTGTAGTTCATCATGGTAGGCACATTGTCGGCGGCATGGCCCAGCAGGTCGTCGCGGACGATGGCAATTGCCATGCCGGCGGGAGCTACATTCTTCTGCACGCCGAAGTAGATGCAGCCGTACTTGGTCACATCCACGGGCTTGGAGAGGATCATGGAGCTCATGTCGGCTACCAGAGGCACACCCTCCACCTGCGGCACCTCGACAAACTGAGTGCCGAAGATGGTGTTGTTCTGGCAGATGTGGATGTAGCTGGCATCCTTATCATAGTTGATGGCGTTCACATCCGGGATGTAGGTGAAGTTCTTGTCCTTGCTGGAAGCAACGATGTTCACCTCGCCGAACTTGGCGGCTTCCTTGGCGGCAAGGTTCGAGAAATTGCCGGTGACAAGGTAATCTGCTTTGCCGGTGGTCATGAAATTCAGCGGGACCATGGCAAACTGCTGAGTGGCACCGCCCTGAAAGAAACCGACCTTGTAGTTGTCGGGAATGTTCATTACCCGGCGCAGGGTGGCCTCGGTGTCCTTGATGATGGCATCGAACCACTTGCTGCGGTGGCTCATCTCCATCACGCTCTGACCGCTGTCGCCATACTCGAGCAGCTCTGCCTGTGCCTGCCTGAGCACCTTCTCGGGCAGCATGCTGGGGCCTGCGCTGAAGTTGTAAACTCGTGCCATAATGAACTCTCCCTTTCCTGTATCGCACAGCACCGCGGTTTTCTGCGGTGCGTTCTGTTGATTGCTGTAGCCGTAGTATACCGGTTTTGCAGGGATGAAAACAAGAGCATCTTTGCACAAAGATACGGCGCAAAAGCCCCTGTGCGGGCACAAAGCACACAAATGTCCTTAATGGAAAAACAAAAACGAAGACAAATGTAAAATAGAGCTGAAAAAGCCTGATTCCATCGGCGTTTCCGGCTCTTGCGCTTTGGCGCAGAAATTGGTATAATAATAAAACAAAGACAAACGTAAAAACAAAAAAGATGCGGAAAGGAGGGAGAACAGCAGGATGTATGGCATCCCGGACAGTGTAAAACCGCTTTCGGCGGCAGAGGAGCAGGTGATGCTGGCGGTGTGGGCCTGCCGTGCGCCCGCGACCCGGCGGGATATCGACGAAAAGCTGCGCGCAAAGGGCTGGGCCCCGGCGACCGTGCTCAACTTTCTTTACCGGCTGGAGGAGAAAGGCTGGGTGAAAAGCGGCAAGGATGGCAACCGCAATACCTACACTCCGGCCATTACCCAGCGCGCCTACAACGTGTGGAGTATGCGGGAACGGCTGGATACCCTCTTTGGCGGCGACCTTGCGGCGGCGGTGCGCGCGCTGGTCAGCGAGAGCGGCTGCGGCCAGAGCGAGCTGGAACAGGCCATGAAGGTGCTGGAGGAAAAGCATCTGGAAGCGGAAGAATATGATCTGTATGACCCTTATGGGTAAAAAGGAGAGCGGAAGATGGATTGCAAACTGCGTGCCAAAAACTGCGGCGGCTGCCCGATGCTGGGCATGGACTACGCCGCACAGCTGAAACAGAAAGAAGAGACCGTGAAAAAGCTGCTGGGAAAGTACGGCCCGGTGGAGCACATCCGGGGCATGGAAACGCCGTACCACTATCGGAACAAGGTGATCTCCACCTTTACCACCGGCTGGGGTGGAAAACTTACCTCCGGCATCTATGCGGCAAACAGCCACAAGGTGCTGCCGGTGGAAAGCTGCCTTTTGCAGGACGAAGTGCTGGATAAGACCATGCTGGCCGTGCGTGCGGCAGCGGGCACCTGCCATTACCAGCCTTTTAATGAGGATAAGGGCACCGGCCTTCTGCGTCACTGCCTGCTGCGGCGGGGCGTTATGACCGGGCAGGTGATGGTGGTGCTGGTGACGGCTCAGCCGGTGCTGCCGGGTGCCAAGAACTTTGTCAAAGCCCTGCTGACCGAAGCCGGAAAGCAGGGCGTGGCCATCACCACCATCGTCCAGAACGTGAACGACCGCAAAACCAGCGTGGTGCTGGGCGATATGGAAAAGGTGCTGTACGGCAAGGGCTTCATTCTGGATACCCTCTGCGGCAAGACCTATGCCATCAGCCCGCGCAGTTTTTACCAGATCAATCATACCCAGACCGAAGTGCTGTACGGCCTTGCGGTGGACGCGGCGCATCTCACCGGCAAAGAAGTGGTGCTGGATGCCTACTGCGGCATCGGAACCATCGGCCTGACCGCCGCCGACCATGCAAAGCAGGTAGTGGGCGTGGAGGTGAACCGCGAAGCGGTGCACGATGCCATAGGCAATGCAAAGCACAATGGCGTGAAGAACGCCCGCTTCTTTGCCGCAGATGCCACCCGGTGGATCGGCGAAGCCGCTGCGGCTGGTGAACGCGCAGACGTGATCTTTATGGACCCGCCGCGGGAGGGCTCTACGCCGCAGTTTATCGAAAGCGTGGCCCGCATGGCCCCGAAACGTGTGGTCTACGTGAGCTGCAACCCGGTCACGCTGGCCCGGGATCTGGAGCTGCTGACCCGGAAGGGATACAAAGTGGAGAGCAGCACGCCGGTGGATATGTTCCCCCACAGTGAGCATATCGAGACGGTATGCGCATTGTCCAAACTAGATATCTACCAGAAGATCACGGTGAATCTGAAAATGGATGAACTGGATGTGACTGCTGCAGAGACCAAGGCTACCTATGAAGAGATCCGGGAGTACGTCAAGGAACACACCGGTCTGAACGTGAGCGACCTCTATATTGCACAGGTCAAGCAGAAATACGGCATCAAGGAGCGGCAGAACTACAACAAGCCTAAGGCTGAGAACCCCAAGCGGCTCAAGTGCCCGGCGGAGAAGGAAAGAGCCATCCGGGAGGCGCTGAAGTATTTTAAGATGATTTGAAATAAAAAAATAGACGGATGTCTGTCAACTGGCAGACATCCGTCCGTTTTTATGATAATCTGTTATGATCGCAGTTCCTCAAGCAATGCCGTGCATCCTTCCAGTATATCCTGCCATGTGGCTTCAAAATCTCCCGTGAACCATGGGTCTGCCACTTCACGGGGATGATCCGTATGCGCCATCAGCAGCGAGACTTTATGCTGTGGGTCTCCGCCGACAAGCCGCAGGATGTCGCACAGATTACTTTCGTCCATGCCAATCAGATGATCATACCGTGCATAATCCAGCCGGGTCATCTGCCGGGCGGTCTTGCCGTTGCAGTCGATGCCATGTTCTGCCAGCTTCTGCCGTGCAGGAGGATAGACCGGATTTCCGATTTCCCATGCACTGGTGGCGGCTGATGCGATTTCAAATTGCTCGGATAGTCCTGCCTTGGACGTAAGGTCTTTCATCACATACTCCGCCATCGGGCTTCGGCAGATATTTCCGAGACAAATAAATAAGATCCTGGTCATGCCGGGTCGTTCTCCTTTTGGCTTACAAAAGCATAGCCGCCGTGGATAGTGCGGATAAAGCTACCGCAGCCGGCCAGCTTCTTTCGCAGATTGGAAACGGTATTTGCCACGACCTTTAAGGTGTCGTCACAGTTTTGTCCCCACACAGCACGGAAAAGCTCTTCTTTTGAGAAGATTTGTCCTTCGTGGGAGGCAAGCATCAGCAGCAAATCGAACTCCAGTCGTGTAAGGGAGACTTTTCTGCCGTTGCACGACACTTCGTGGGTCATTCCGTCCAGTGTAAGCCCCGGAAGAACCAACTTCTCCCATGAATCAATGGATATTTGCTCTGCCTCAATGTGCTCTCGTTCCAGAAGCATCCGGATCTTCTGCTCCAATTCCGGGTCAGGCTGTCGGGTCTTTATAACGATCATGGCAAACTCCTGCGTGTATTTTACTCTGCGGCGGTATCCATTTCCCGGAGCAGGTTTACCATCTCGATGGCACTGACTGCACAGTCATAGCCTTTATTACCTGCTTTGGTGCCTGCCCGCTCGATGGCCTGTTCGATGTTTTCGGTGGTCAGAACACCAAAGAGGACGGGAACCCCGCTTTCCAGCGAGACCGTGGCAATGCCTTTGGAAACCTCATTGCACACATAGTCGTAATGGCTGGTAGAACCGCGAATCACGGCACCAAGGCAGATCACAGCATCATACTTTCCGCTTTTTGCCATTTTAGAGGCAACCAGTGGGATCTCAAAAGCACCCGGAACCCATGCAACATGAATATCAGCGTCCTGCACATCGTGCCGGAGCAGACCATCCATTGCTCCGCTCAGAAGTTTGGACGTGATAAATTCGTTGAATCGGGCAGCTACGATACCGACCTTGATATTCTGAGAAACCAGCTTGCCTTCAAATGTTTTCATTTTTAAATACCTCTTTCGTTGTTAATATTCCAGAAGATGCCCCATCCGTGCCTGCTTCGTTTTCAGGTAAAACAGGTCATACGGGGTCGCCGTCATCTGAATGGGTACGCGCTCGGAGATCTCCAGCCCAAACTCGGAGAGCTGATATACTTTGTCCGGGTTATTGGTAAGCAGGCGCAGGCTTTTTACGCCAAGTTCCCGGAGGATCTGTGCGCCGAGATAATACTCCCGTTCATCTCCATGGAACCCCAGAGCGAGATTGGCTTCCAGCGTATCCATGCCCTGCTCCTGAAGTTCATAGGCACGCAGCTTGTTGATCAGACCGATGCCCCGGCCTTCCTGCCGCATATAGAGCAGGATACCCCGGTCTTCTTTTTCGATCTGCGTCATGGCAGCGGCCAGCTGCTGGCCGCAGTCACAACGCAAAGAGCCAAATGTATCTCCTGTCAGGCATTCCGAGTGGACGCGGCACAGAATATCCTTTCCATCGCCAATGTCACCTTTTACCAGTGCAATGTGATGCTCTCCGTTCAGGCGGCTCACAAAACCATAAGCTCTGAAGGTGCCATACTTGGTGGGCAGGTTCACTGCCGTCACCTGATCGACCAGTTTATCGTGACACTTGCGGTACTCCTGTAAATCACGGATGGTGATGAATTTGATCTGGAAACGCTCTGCCAGCTTTGCCAGTTCAGCGGTGCGCATCATCGTGCCATCCTCCCGCATGATCTCGCAGCACAGGCCGCATTCTTTCAGCCCTGCCAGACGGCACAGGTCAACGGTTGCTTCCGTGTGACCGTTGCGCTCCAACACACCGTTCTTTTTTGCCAGAAGGGGGAACATATGGCCCGGTCTGCGGAAATCTTCTGCTTTTGCGTGATCGTCCACACAAGCCATCGCCGTAATGGAACGCTCTGCGGCAGAAATGCCCGTAGAAGTAGAAACGTGGTCGATGGACACCGTAAATGCCGTTTCATGGTTGTCGGTGTTATGCTGCACCATCTGCGGAAATTGCAGCTTCTGGACGAAAGCCTCGGACATCGGCATACAGATCAGACCTTTGCCGTGGGTCGCCATAAAGTTGACGTTTTCGGTGGTGGCAAATTCGGCAGCACAGATGAAGTCCCCCTCGTTTTCACGGTCGGGGTCATCCGTTACCAGAATGATTTTTCCTTGCTTCAGGTCTTGCAAAGCTTCGGGAATGGTATTGAAGTTCATCGTAAACTCTCCTTAAAAGCCGCAGCGCAGCAGCATTTCTTTTGTGAGCGTGTTTTGCTTCGGTGTTTCTGATGGAAGCAGCCTCTCGATATATTTTCCAACAACATCGGTTTCCAAATTGACAAAATCCCCTTTGTGCCGTTGGTTCAGGTTCGTCTGACGGACGGTGTGCGGTATCGTGGACACGGAAAAGCCCGTAGGTTCCACCGCAGCCACGGTCAGGCTGATACCGTCTATTGCGATAGAGCCTTTTTCAACGACATAGCGAAGGATCGCAGAATCTGCATGAATGGTGTACCAGATAGCCGTATCGTCTTTTCGGATATTAGCAATGCGTCCGACGCCATCCACATGGCCTGCTACGATGTGTCCGCCAAAACGTCCGTTGGCCGGCATGGCACGTTCCAGATTGACAGCACTTCCAACGGTGAGCTGTGCAAGTGCAGAGCGGTTCAAGGTCTCGTGCATGACATCCGCAGCAAAGCTATCCGGGAAGAGCTGCCTGACGGTCAGACAGATGCCGTTGACGGCGATGCTGTCACCGATCCTGGTTCCTTCCAGAACCGCTTTTGCACGAACAGTCAGTACGGCAGAATGCTGTCCCCGATTGATGGATTTTATTGTTCCGACTTCTTCCACGATTCCGGTAAACACGGGTACTCCACCTCACTTTCGATCAGGAAATCTTTGCCAAGCTGTTCCAATCGGCTGTTCTTCAGGCGGAATGCAGCATCCGGAAGCGGGACACCTGCACCCTCAATGGGTGCTTTGGCATCCCTTCCTCCGAACAGCTTCGGGGCAATGTAAGCCTGTACCTGCTGCACGATACCGCTTTCCAGTGCAGACCAGTTCAAGGTTCCGCCGCCTTCCAGCAGAATGCTGTCGATCTGCTCCTGCCCCAGCTGTTCCATCAGTTGCAGAAGATTCACATGACCGCAATGCGCTTCCAGACAAAGGACCCGGCACCCGGCCTGTTGATATGCCGCCTGCTTCTCCGGGTCGCCGCAGCAGGTCGCAAGAATGGTCGGAACCTGTTTGGCGGTCATGACCACCTGTGATTGCAGCGGTGTCCGCAAATGTGTATCACAGATGATCCGGACGGGATCACGGCCACCCTCTATCCGGCAGGTCAGCAGCGGGTCATCTGCTAGGATGGTTCCGACTCCCACCATAATGCCGCGGAATCGGTGTCGCTGCCGTTGAACATGATTCCGGGCAATTTCCCCGGTGATCCATTTGGAAGCGCCTGTGTATGTGGCGATTTTTCCGTCCATCGTCATGGCGTATTTCATGGAAACGAAGGGGCGTTTTGTGGTGATATAGTGGAAGAACACCTTGTTCAGCGCATCGCATTCCTCTTGCAGAACATTTTCGGTCACATCTATGCCGTGTGCGCGCAGGATTGCAATTCCTTTTCCAGCCACCAGCGGATTCGGGTCAGCAGAACCCACGACCACCCGGTGAATGCCCGCGTCCAGAATCGCATCCACGCAGGGCGGCTGCTTTCCGTAATGGCAGCACGGCTCCAATGTCACATACAGGGTCGCTCCCTGCGGATCTTCGGTGCAGGATGCCAGCGCATTGCGCTCCGCATGAGCCTGACCGTATCTCTGGTGCCAGCCCTGTCCGATGGTCCTGCCCTCTTTTACGACCACGGCACCCACCATCGGGTTGGGAGATGTCCATCCGCAACCCTTTTTTGCAAGCTGCAAAGCCAGACGCATATACTCTTTGTCGTTCATCGTGTCGCCTCCAAAAGAAAAAGCCCTGAACAAAAACGTTCAGGGCAAGCCGAAAAGACACAAGGAACCCTTATGCAAAAAAGAAAGCTCCAGAATGCAAACGCATCCCAGAGCAGCCTCCACAAGCGCCGAACCGTGCGGGCTCTGCGCTTGGTATCTTCTTTCATCCAGACTGTACTGTCGGCTTCGGAGTTTCACCGAATCATGCCTTACGGCTCGTGGGCTGTACCACCGGTAGGGAATCGCACCCTGCCCTGAAGATTTCTGATTCAATTACAGCGGCATTATAGCACGGCTCCTTTCGGATTGCAAGGGCATTCTGCAAACCGGGACGAAACCGGGATGAAGCGAATCGCTACAACAATAAAATCACATCGTCCGTAGGACAATGTGAACGGAGAATCCAAAGGGGCGCGGGTCGCCAGTGGCAACCTCAAAATGCGTTGCATTTTGAAGCGCTTGACCGAGCCGACAGGCGAGAGCAGCGCCCTTTGGCACACGACTTTGCCTGCAAAGTCTATTCCGAACAAGACGGTACGAATGGGAGGTGCTGGAAATGGCAGCAGAAAAGACCAAGGTCTACACATGAAGGTAGATACCACTGCCATTGAGCAGGAGATCGCCGCCTATGAGAAGCAGCTACGGCAGCACTACTCCACAAAATCCCGGCTTATGGAGGAGATCGACAGCCTTGACCCGGACGACCGGCACTTTATCGCCCGAAAATCCGACCTTGACGACCGCCTTTATAAGATGTACGATAAAATCGAAGAGGTGGAAAATGGACTGATGGATGCCCGGGCAAAGAAGCAGGCCATTGAAGCCGACAAAATCACAGGCGACAACATCTATAAGATCCTGATTTGCTTTGACAAGCTTTATGCCACCATGACCGAGGCGGAACGCCGCAGACTGGTGGAGATTTTGATCGACGAGGTGCAGATCTACCCGGAACGCCAGCCTAATGGACAGTGGCTGAAGTCCGTCCGGTTCAAGCTGCCCATCATCGACCATGACCTTGAATTGAGTTTGGACAATCAGGATCGTGTCGAGGTCGTGTGTTCGATGGTTAGATTCAAAAAGCATTGATCTAATGTGAAGTAGGGTGAACCGTTTTATGGATTCTGTTACACAGCGTATAAAAATGATCCAGCAATATGAAGGAAAATAAGAAGACCTGTGCGGTCTGGTGAAAAATAACAACACAAATAGTACAGAGAAAAGGAGCATCCCATGAACGCAAATATCAATTATGATGAGATCCCGGATACCAGTGCCGTGCAGGAGGATCTGCTTGCGGCGCTGAGCAGCCAGCATGTGACCGTGCACACGAATGAGGAGCCGGACTTCGACTACATGGAAAACGGGGATGTGGCTTTTGTGGTCAAGAACCCGCACAATGATGAGAATTTGCTCATTGAACTGGGCGGCGAGTTCTCGGTGTTCTTCGGCCTGTGGCATGGGCAGTACAAGGCCGTGGAGTACGACTACGACCGCATGAAGAAGGACATTGCAGCCATTCTGGCGGGCAATGCCGGTGCGCTGAGCCTGTATGCCGACGGCAGGTGGCAGGGCAGTGCCCTCTGCCCGGAGAAGGTGTCTGCTGATGCCGACATGGAAAAGCTGCTGGAACGCTGCTGGCAAAAGCAGGAGCCGAAGGAAAAACTGCTGGCACAGGGCGGCAGGGTGGAACTGCTTTATTGGGACCCGGCGGAAAATAAGAGCTTTATGATTTCGGCAAAGAACTGAATTATAACAAAAAGGACACACCACAACGGTGTGTCCTTTTTGCTATACGATATGAAGCTTAGACCTTCTCGATGGTGATGCTCCAATCAGCGGTCATGGCCTCGTCCGGCTCCAGCACTTCGTGCTTGCCTTCCTCATTGACGCTGTTGGCCCAGCCGTTCCACGGCTCCATGCACACAAAGCTCTCGGCATCCTGCTGCCACAGCACGGCGTGGTCGAAGCTGTCGTCGGCATCCACAGTCACCTTGTGGCCGTTGCCGCTGTCGGTGAGGGTCATGGGGAACTGCACGCCGGTCAGCAGGCGCACGCTGTTGTCAGCACCTTCCTTGCGGGTGAGGGTGATCTTTTCCGGGGCAGCGGGCTGCTCGCCCTTGGCGCTCTCGGAACAGGTGGCGCACTTGATATCGAAGTCCACATTCTCCAGCTTGGAAGCCTTGAAGTAGGGGTGGAAGCCGAAGCTGAAGGGCATGTTGGTATCGCCCTCGTTGATCACGGTCATGTTGATGGCGGCAGTGTTGCCCTCAAGGTTATAGTTCATCAGCACGGTGAAATCGAAGGGATAGAGGAATTTGGTCAGCGGGGTGGACTCCAAAATCAGGGTCACGCCGTCCGGGCCGACGCTTTCCACATCCCATGCGCACAGGTCGGCAAAGCCGTGGTTCTCCATGGGGTATGCCTTGCCGTCAAAGATGTGCACGCCGTTATCCGGCAGGCCGCAGTTGGGGAACAGCACCGGCACGCCGAAGCGGGGGCGGTTGCACTCGGAAAAATTGGGGTGGCGGGTCCAGATGTACTCCTCGCCGTTCAGGGAGAAGCCGGTGATCATGCCGCCGCGCTCCGGGGTGATGACCAGCTCGGTCTTTGCCTCAGCATCGGTGATAACGTACTGCTCATAGCAGGCACCGTTTTCGGTGACATAACGGGTGGTGATCTGATTCATAGTTCAGTCCTCCTTATGTTTCTGGTTCTGTGCCAGTTTTTCAAAATAATAATCAATGCCATAGCGGATGAGATATTTTATGACCCTTGCAATAACGGCCACGATAGCGGCAAAAATGCCGCCGTAAAGCAGAAACGCATAGATCATCATGCGAGTGGTCATAGCCATAAAAACACTTCCCTTCCGTTTTCATGCACAAAGAGGCTGCCGTACAGCCAAAGTGCCATACAGCAGCCTCGAAACGATTACAGAACGACGCCGTCCTTGAAGATGGAGATCTCGCGGAAGCCGTGCTTCTCGGCCTTGGTCTGCTCACCGCTTGCAACGCGGATGACCAGATCCAGCAGATCCTTTGCGGCCTCGTCGATGGTCTTTTCGCCATCGGCGATCACGCCGGTGTTGAAGTCGATCCAGCCGGATTTCTTCTGGGCCAGCGGGGTGTTGGTGGAGATCTTCAGGGTGGGAGCCGGGGCCGAGAACGGAGTGCCGCGGCCGGTGGAGAACAGGATCAGGTGTGCGCCTGCAGCGGTCATGGCCGTGGCAGAAACCAGATCGTTGCCGGGGCCGTACAGCATGTTCAGGCCCTTGGTGACAACGGGATCACCGTAGCCGATCACGTCCATGATGGGGGCGGTGCCGCCCTTCTGCACGCAGCCGCAGCTCTTGTCTTCCAGCGTGGTGATACCGCCCTGTTTGTTGCCCGGAGAGGGGTTATCGTAGACCACCTCGTTGTGGCTGATGAAGTAATCCTTGAAGCCGTTGATCATGTGCTCAGCCTTGACAAAGACGTCATGGTTGATGCAGCGATCCATCAGGAAGCCCTCGGCACCGAACATCTCGGGTACCTCGGTCAGCACGGTGGAACCGCCGCGCTGGCCCATCATGTCGGAGAAGCGGCCGATGGTGGGGTTGGCGGTGATGCCGGACAGGCCGTCCGAGCCGCCGCACTTCATGCCCACCACCAGATCGGACACGGGGATAGGCTCACGCTTGAACTGCCCGGCATAGGCAGCCAGCTCCTTGAGGATATCGCGGGCAGCGGTGAACTCGTCGTCCACCTCCTGACAGGTGAGGAACTTCACACGGTCGTGGTCGTACTCGCCCAGCTCTTCCACGAACTGATCGTGCTGCAGGTTCTCGCAGCCCAGATGCAGCACCAGAACGGCGGCAGCATTGGGGTGGCGCACCAGCGCAGCCAGCAGCTTGCGGGTCTGTGCATGGTCGTGGCCGGTCTGGCTGCAGCCGAAGGGATGGGTGAAGGTGTACAGGCCCTCGATGGAGCCGGTGACCAGATCCTGATTGTCGGCAACGATCTTCTTGGCGATGTCGTTGACGCAGCCCACGGTGGGGATGATCCAAATCTCATTGCGGATGGCGGCACGGCCGTCCTTGCGGCGGAAGCCCATAAAGGTCTCCGGCTCGACCTTGGGCAGGGGAGCCAGATCCGGGGCGGGGTTGTAGCTGTACTCTACCTCACCGGACAGGTTGGTGTGCACGTTGTGGGTGTGCATCCAGCTGCCGGGAGCGGCGTCAGCGGTGGCGTGGCCGATGGGGAAGCCGTACTTGATGACGTTCTCGCCGTTCTTGATGGGCTTGACCGCCATCTTGTGGCCCTGCGGAATGTCCTCCAGAGCAGTCACAGAAAGACCGTCCACTTCCACCAGCGTGCCCTTGGCAATGGGGTGCAGGGCAACGACCACGTTGTCGATGGGGCTGATATGAATTGCCTGCGGCATAGTTGTTCTCCTTATCGTATCGCATAAAAGGGAATGAACCCTCTCCGTCATCGCCATGCGATGCCACCTCTCCCGAAGGGCGAGGTCTTTGCGATGAAAACTTTACGTTTCCGCAAAAGCTCCCCCCTCGGGGGAGCTGGACGCGAAGCGGACTGAGAGGGTTCACACCTCAAAGCAATGTTTCTTTTAAACAATCAGGCTTACAGGCAGCTCTTGTAAGCAGCCTCGGCACCCTGAGTGCGGATCATTTCCAGATCAGCCAGAACAGCGGCCTCGAGACCCTCGATCTTGGTCAGATCCTGATCCCACATCTGGGTGTTGGTCAGTACAGCGTGCACCAGCTGGGCTGCGGTGTCGTCCTTGTGTGCATAGTAGAAGTCCAGAGCCCATGCGTCATCCTGGATCTTGTAGGTGTTGCCGGCAGGACGCTTGCAGATCAGGCCGTCGGCGGTGCGCTCCTGAATGTCGCTGGAATAGAAGGCAATGTAGGCTGCCAGAGACATGGTCAGGCACTTGGGCAGCTGCTTCTGCTCCTCGATGTAAGCCAGGAAGGAAGGCATGTTGCGGGCCTTCCACTTGGAGGTGGAGTTCAGGGAGATGCTCATCAGCTCGTGGTTAACGAAGGGGTTGTTGAAGCGGTCCTCAACAGCGGAAGCAAACTCTTCCAGATCCTTCTTGTCCAGCGGCAGGGTGGGGATGATCTCCTCGTGCAGCATCTTGTTCATGAAGCCGCGGATGGTGTCGTTGTGCATGCAGTCACGCACAATGTCGAAGCCGGCCAGATATGCGCCCAGAACGAAGCCGGTGTGTGCACCGTTCAGGATGCGGACCTTGCGCTTCTTGTAGGGGGTAACATCGGGCACGACCATGACGTTCACGCCGGCCTTCTTGAACGGCAGCTTGTCCTCCAGCTCAGCGGGGCCTTCGATGACCCACACGCCGAACACTTCGCCCACGTCCAGAGCGGCATCATGGTAGCCGTTGGCCTCTTCCATGGCAGCCAGTTCCTTGGGATCGCGGATGCGGCCCGGAACGATGCGGTCCACCAGAGTGGAGCAGAAGGTGTTTGCGTTGTTCATCCAGTCGATGAATGCAGGCTCCAGATTCCAATCCTTGGCGTAGTTGTTGCAGCACTTCTGCAGCTCCTTGCCGTTGTTGTCGATCAGCTCGCAGGACAGGATGGTCAGACCCTTGTCAGCAGCGCCGTTGAATGCCTTGTAGCGCTCGAACAGCACGCGGGTCAGCTTTGCGGGGAAGCTGTTGGGAGGAACCTGATCGAACTGGCTGTCGCCCTGCGTGTAGGCGATGCCGGCCTCAGTGGTGTTGGAAACGATGGTCTCCAGATCGGCAGAACGTGCCAGTTCCAGCACTTCGTCCCACTTGCCGTCGATGTAGGGGCACACACAGTCGGACACGCAGGAGATCACGCGCTTTGCATCGACCTTCTGGCCCTTCTCGCTGCCGCGCAGGTACAGGGTGTACAGGCCCTCCTGCTCGTTGATCCAGTCTGCCATCTGGGGAAAGTTGCTGATGGGCTGCACCAGCTTGACCTTGCCGTTGTAGCCGGCCTTCTCGTTTGCGATGTCATAGAAGTAATCCACGAAAGCACGCAGGAAGTTGCCCTCGCCAAACTGCATGACCTTGACGGGTGCATCCTTCAGGATGTAGCCGTTGTAGCCGGTGCCTTCCAGAACCTTGTAGTTCAAAGTTTCCATCTTGTTGATCTCCTTTATAAACTTGCTTTGCTTATCAGAGAGCCTCTTTGTCTGCCCTCTGCTCCTTACCCTATTTTATGCTGTTGTATACAAATAAGTCAAGAGCTTTGTGCAATATTTTTAGCCGTAAGGTGACGATTTGGGGCATTTCCAGCGAAAAGCACAATTGTGTGCTAGAAAATTTGTCACTTTTTCAGTTGTATACATGCGCGTTTTCCGTTATACTAAAGGTAAGACAAACCTGCCCGTGCAGGCGGGCGTCCCGTTGTACACAAGGTTTGACGGACTTTTAACAAAAACCATCAGAGAAAAGGAGTTATCGACCCATGAAAGCATTTATGGATAAGGAATTCATGCTCCAGTCTCCCACTGCTCAGCATCTGTACCACGACTACGCTGCGGATATGCCTATCTGCGACTACCACTGCCACATCCCTCCCCGTGAGATCTACGAGAACCGCCGCTTTGAGAACATCGCTCAGGTATGGCTGGGCGGCCGCAACCCGGACGGCAGCTACTTTGGCGACCACTACAAGTGGCGCGTGATGCGTTCCAACGGTGTGCCCGAGGAGTACATCACCGGTGATAAGCCCGACCGCGAGCGCTTCCAGAAGTTTGCAGAGGCTCTGCCCATGGCCATCGGCAACCCGATGTACCACTGGACCAACCTCGAGCTGCATGTGTTCTTTGGCTACGAGGGCGTGCTGAACGGCGATACCGCTGAGGAAGTCTGGAACCTGTGCAACGACAAGCTGCAGCACGATCCCAAGCTGACTGTCCGCGGCCTGATCGAGCAGTCCAACGTGGCCTTCATCGGCACCACCGATGACCCCATCGATGATCTGTACTGGCACAAGAAGATCAAGGAAGATCCCACCATCAAGTTCACCGTGGCTCCTTCCTTCCGCCCCGATAAGGCCATCAACATCAACAAGCCCGGCTTTGCCGAGTACATGGGCAAGCTGGCCGCTGTTGTGGGCAAGGAAAAGCTGGCCTGCATCGACTGCGTCACCGACGCTCTGACCAAGCGCATCGAGTTCTTTGCCGAGATGGGCTGCCGCGCTTCGGACCACGGTCTGGATTACATCCCCTACCGTGAGGCCACCAAGGAAGAGGTCAACGCCATTTACCAGAAGGTGATGGCCGGCGAGACCTGCACCACCGAAGAGGCTGAGAAGTACCAGACCTACATCCTGATCCATCTGGGCAAGCAGTATCACCGTCTGGGCATCGCCATGCAGATCCACTACAACTGCCTGCGCGGCGTGAACCGCAAGATGAACGCTCTGCTGGGACCCGACACCGGCTTTGATATGATCAACACCGCTACCTGCGGCGGCGAGATCGCAAGCCTGCTGAGCGCCCTGAACGACACCGACGAGTGCCCCAAGACCATCATCTACAGCCTGAACCCCGCCGACGACGCACAGATCGGCACCATTCTGGGCTGCTTCCAGAACAGCGAGGTGCCGGGCAAGATCCAGCACGGCTCCGCATGGTGGTTCAATGACCACAAGATCGGCATGGAAGAGCAGATGACCCGTCTGGCAAGCCTGGGCCTGCTGGGCAACTTCGTTGGCATGCTGACCGACAGCCGCAGCTTCCTGAGCTACACCCGTCACGACTACTTCCGCCGCATCCTGTGCAACATCATCGGCCAGTGGGTCGAGGATGGCGAGTATCCCAACGACGAGAAGGCTCTGGAGAAAATCGTCAAGGGCATCTGCTTCGACAACGCAAAGCGCTACTTCAACCTGTAAGAAGTTCTGCCTAAACTGAATAAGGCAATAGAAAGCCCCCGGAACGGATTACCGTTCCGGGGGCTTTTGCTGTAAGCAGATAATGTTTACTTTACAAGGCTGCGCAGCACAACGCGGGCAGTGGAAACGTCGGAACCAAGCAGGGTGTCGTAGGCGTTCAGGATGTCGCGGATGGCCTGCAGGTTGTCCTTGGTCAGGGTGTAGGTCTTGGTGGAGCCGTCCTTGCCGGTAAAGGTGGCGGTGACGCTCTTGGCGGCAAGCCACTCGTTCAGCCAGCTGGTCTCGTCGTCCATATCGAACAGCTCATAGTCAAACCATGCCTTGAGGTCATTGTCGTAGCCGCCGATGAACTCTTCATCACAGGTGAAGTCGTAGTAGTTATCCTCGGTCTCTACCCGAACAGATTTCATGTCCAGCTTTTTATTGCCGAAGTAGGTCATGCCCAGACTGAGATACACGGTGGGATCATCGTTGGTAACGAACAGGTAGGGGTACAGACCGCAGGAGGCCTTTTCCATGCTGGCATCCTCGTGGGGAGAATCGATCTGCCAGCCCTCAGCCTCGCTGTCATAGGTGACAGTGAGCTTGGACAGGGCAGAGCGCAGCTGCGCCTCCGACACCGCATTGGTCACAGAAAGCTCTACCGGGGCAGGCTCGTCCGGAAGAGCGGGGCTCAGGGCAAAGGCGGAGACGCCGCCCATCAGGATGGCGGCGGTGCACAGGCAGGCGGCACCGCGCTTGAACAGTCCGGTCAGTTTCATAAGGATCTCCTTTCGCTTCACAGAAATGCTTTTTCTCTGTCCAGAGCATACCAGATTTTACGGTCCCTGACAGCAAAACGGCATGAATCGCCCCTCAGATGCATCAAAACGACCGTTCAGGCAGGGGAGCGGTGCGGATGAAAACGGCTTCTTATACCTGATGGGTCTCCAGCCAGTCGGTCATCTGCTGGGCGATGCCCTTAATGCTGCCCTCCTCAAAGGGAACTTTCAGCCCGGCGGTCTCCAGCAGCTCGGTGTAGCTGGCCATGCCTGCACGGCGCACAAGGCGCAGATAGCGCGCCCATGCGTCCTTGTGGTCGGTCAGGCTCAGCAGAAAGAACTGCAGTGCGGCCATGGTGGACAGGCAGTAGTCGATATAGTAGAAGGGGCACTCATAAATGTGCAGCTGACGCTGCCAGCCTGCACCGCGGCCATAGAAGGGAAGACCGGCAAAATCGATCCACGGGCGGTACTTCTTTTCCAGCTTGAGCCACTCGGCATTGCGTTCATCGGGGGTCAGGTCCGGGTTCTGGTACATGATGTGCTGGAACTCGTCCACTTCGCATCCGTAAGCAAGGAACACAAAACTGTCCTCAGCGTGGAGCAGAGCGTATTTGTCGGTATCCCGGCCGAAGAGCAGATGATGCCACGGTGCGGTCAGAAACTCCATGGCCATGGAGTGGATCTCGGCGCTCTCCATGCCGGGGCATTCCAGATCGGCAGGCACTTCGGGATCACGCTCGGCCACATAGCCCTCAAAGGCGTGGCCGCACTCGTGGGTCAGCACGTCCACATCGCCGGAGGTGTTGTTCCAGTTGGCAAAAATGAAGGGGGCCTTGTAGCTGGGCAGGCTGGTCATGTAGCCGCCGGACATCTTGCCGGGGCGGCTCTCCACATCGAACAGCTCGTTGTCCTGCATAAAGTCGATGAACTCGGCGGTTTCCGGGCTAAGCTCATGGTACATGGTGCGGGCGGCATCCATACGGGCTTTGTAGCCGGGAATGGGCTTGGGATTGCCGTCCTTGAACATGATGGGCAGATCGGTGAAGGTGGGGCGGGCAATGCCGGTGCGCTTTGCACGCAGGGCCATCACCTTTTGCAGCTGGGGCACCACATCGTTTGCCACCTGATCGCGGAATTTCCGGATCTCCTCCGGGCCGTAGCCGATGCGGTTCATGCGCACATAGGAAAGCTCACTGTAGTCGTGATAGCCCATCACCCGGGCCTGTGCATTCAGGTTTTTCACGATCTCGCCGTACAGCTCGTCCAGTTCGGCACGGTGGGCATCAAAATAACCGGCCTCGGCCTCGTAGGCGGCGCGGCGCACGGCAGGGTCCAGATCCTCCTTGTAAGGGCCCAGCTGCGGGATGGTGAGCTGTTTGCCGTCCAGCTCCACCAGTGCGCCGCCGTAGATCTGCTGGTAGCGGCTCACCAGAGCATTGAACTGCTGCTGCAGCTCCACGGTGCGGTCATCCATGCCCAGAACGGCATTCTTCATACCGGCCACACAGGTGGTGCCGAATTTTTCGGTCAGGACATCCACATGCGGGTTCGCAAGGAAAGCGCGGCTGATCTCCACGCTGGCGTTGGTCACAGCGGGGCCGTTGGCATCAAAGAAGTCCTGCTCGGCCTTCCAGTAAGCGTCGCGGGTGTCGCAGGTGTAGTGGATGTTGGCAAGGTTCGCGGCGGTGTTGTACTCTGCAAAGGCTTCGCTCTGCTCATAGTAGAGCCGGACAAGGGCATCGCCGTCCGGTGCGGCAGCGGCCTTTGCGGCCAGCTCCCTGCACCGGGCCAGCAGGGCACCGATGTCCGGGCGGGTATAGGTCATTTCGTTGAATTTCATCGGGAAACATTCCTTTCCGGGAGAAGACTCCATATTTAAGGTTAAACCCATCTTACCACGTTATGCGGCAAATGAAAAGGGGACACAGGCCAAAACCCGGCAGATGCTATGCACAACTGCTAAAAATTGGTACTGTGTTTTAGCAAAGTTATCCATTGATATGGTTGCAAGGCCGCAAAAAAAAGACTATAATAAAGCCATCAACAGAGTAAGACCATGTGCGTTAAGTGCCGCATCAACGGGGAGTTGTGCTGTGGACGAAGGTGTACCCGCGGTGCATGGTCTGCATCCCGCTGCTGCATGGACTTGGGTGCAGGCGAGACGGCTTGCGTCCCGCCCGGAAGTGAAAGTTGTTGGATTCACGCCCTCCTTTGTGCGGTTTGTCACAGGGAGGGCGTTTTTGTTTGTGCAGACCGCCCACCCGGTATTCCTTTTGCAAGGAGGACAGTTGATATGAACAACTCGAAAAATTCCGTCCGCACGCTCACCATGCTGGCCCTGCTGGTGGCAATGAGCATCGTGTTCAGCCGGGTGCTGAGCATCTCCACCGGCTTTGTGCGGTTCAATCTGGGCAGCCTGCCGGTGCTGCTGGCAGCG
Source organism: Faecalibacterium faecis (assembly GCF_040096475.1). Classification (NCBI taxonomy): domain Bacteria; kingdom Bacillati; phylum Bacillota; class Clostridia; order Eubacteriales; family Oscillospiraceae; genus Faecalibacterium; species Faecalibacterium faecis. The sequence goes on from NZ_JBBMEP010000005.1 coordinate 123,139, forward strand.
CTGCTGTTCGGCCCCGGTGCCGGCTTTGCTGTGGGCGCTGTGGCCGATATGATCGGCGGCGTGCTGGCAGGCTACGCCATCAACCCGCTCATCACGCTGGGCGCGGGTGCCATTGGTCTGGTGGCGGGGCTTGCATGGCAGAAGCTGCCTGGGCTGCGCACCGGCCTGCGGCTGCAGATCAGCGTGCTGCTGGGACACTTTGTGGGTTCCATGGTCATCACCTCGCTGGCACTGCGCATCTTCTACGGCTACCCGTGGGCAACGCTGGCAGTGCGCATCCCCAATGCACTGATCCTGGCTGCGGTGAACACTGTGCTGCTGCGCATCCTGCTGGAGAACCGTACCCTGATGAAGATGGTGAAAAAGTAAAAAGAGGCATTACAATGAATTACGAACAGGCAATGGAATACATCCATGCGGTCCAGTGGGCCGGCCACAAGCCCGGCCTGACGCGCACCCGCACCCTGCTGGCCGCACTGGGCGACCCGCACAAACAGCTCAGATTCGTGCATGTTGCAGGCACCAACGGCAAGGGCAGCACCGCCGCCATGATGGCATCCTGCCTGCAGGCCGCGGGCTATCGGGTGGGCCTGTACACCTCGCCCTTCATCAACCGCTTCAACGAGCGCATTCAGATCAACGGCGTGCAGATCCCGGACGAAGAGCTGGTGAAACTGGTGGAGCAGATAAAGCCCGCCGCCGATGCCATGGAAGATGTGCCCACCGAGTTTGAGATCATCACGGCGCTGGGGATGCTCTATTTTGCCCAGCAGAAATGTGAGATCGTGGTGCTGGAGGTGGGCCTTGGCGGCACGCTGGATTCCACCAACGTCATTGATGCCCCGGAGTGCGCAGTCATCACGGCACTGGGGATGGATCATGTGAAGGAGCTTGGTCCCACCCTTGCGGACATTGCCGCCGCCAAAGCGGGGATCATCAAGGAAGAGTGCCCGGTGGTGAGCTACGGCGGCGTGCCGGAGGCAGATATTGTTATCCGCCGCGTCTGTGCTGAAAAGCATGCCGAGCTGACTGAGGTGGATTTCAGCAGGCTGAAATACGAGGGCGGCAGCCTTGACGCAGTGGAGTTCGACTTTGACGGCCTGACGGATGTGCACCTGCCCCTGATCGGCAGCTACCAGCCGCGAAATGCGGCGCTGGCTATCACGGCTCTGCGGGTGATGCGCACCCATGGCTGGAACATCCCGGAAAATGCCATCCGTACCGGTCTTGAAACGGTCAGCTGGCCGGGCCGCTTTGAACTGCTGCGGCACGCGCCCGCGTTCCTGCTGGACGGCAGCCACAACGCCCACGGAATGCGTGCCACGGTGCAGAGCCTGAGAGACCGCTTCCCCGGGCAGAAGTTCGTTTTTCTGGTCAGCATCATGGCAGACAAGGATGTGGACCAGATGCTCAGCCTGCTGGCACCGCTGGCGGTGCGGTTCGTCACGGTGGCGGCGCACACGCCGCGCGCCATGCCTGCCGAAACGCTGGCAGAACACATCCGGGCCTATGGCTGCAGGGCGGAAGCGGCAGCTTCCATTGAAGCGGGCGTGGCCCGGGCGGTGGAGCTGGGCGGCGAAGGCCCGGTGTGCGCACTGGGCACGCTGTATTTCTCTGGCGATGTGCGGAAGGCGTTTGCGGAACTTGTGAAGGGCTGAAGATTTAAAATGGCTCCGCGTGCGCTGCGCCATCATCAGCGGAAAAATATTTTTATATTTGCAAATCAGGAAAATCTGCGGATTTTCCTGATTTGCTTTTTTCACGGTAAGGGCCGTAACGGCTGACGGCATCTTGCTGCTGTCAGCCTGCGGCTGTCGCGCAGCGGATAAAGCGAAAGCTTGCCCGCACGGCTTGTCGCGTAAGCGACTTCAAATCGGCGGAACACAAAAAATCCTTTAGCGAAGCGACTTGGATTTTTTGTATGGAGCCCAACAGCTTTGGGGTCTGAAAGGGGCGAGCAGCCCCTTTCTCGTTGCGGGGTGGGTGGAGTCCAGAGGCAGGGAGGGGGGACTCGAAACACCCCTCCCTGCCTCTGGCCCAGCGGAGCGTCCCCGGCGGCGATGATTTTTATAAAAGCTATGAAGCCTGTCCCACGCGACCGCTCTCTGCACAAGAAGCAACTTTTTCTGTGAAAAAGCAAACAAGCCAGCTCCGCAGGGCTGGCTTATTTGCAATAAAAAATAATTTTCCGCTGAAAATGCCCAGAGTGAAACGGAGGGCATTTAAATAGTTAGGCCTGCGATAGCACAGACAAAAAGAAAAAGCGGTGACTCGTGCAGGTTGAGTCATCGCTTTTCTTGCCCCTTGCGGGGCAGGCAGGGTAAATGATAAGAAGGTAAATGAAGAAAATAGCAATTTTAAGAACAAAGGTTTTGTGCTGAGCGAAGAACCGCTCGTAGAAGTTCATGTATCCAACGTAATGCCTTTGTTGGATACAACATACCACTTTTTTGGAAGAATTACAAGCCCTTTTTTCGATTTTTCACCAATAAACGTGCGAAAAATCGCATTTTTGGAGAAACGCACAAATTCAACGAGAAGTTCCCGGCAAACTGACGAACAAGCATAAAAATGAGCCGGTGCGGCCCGGAACAGCGGCAAAAAAGACGCAGAATGCGACAGTTCTTTACAAGAACCGGTCCGTGTGCTAAGATGAATACATTCAATGGGAAGTCTGCCCTGCGAAGGGTGGGCGTATGTGTCCGAGCGGGATGGCCCGGCACGGGGAAAGGAGCATATCAATGGAAAATCAGGCGGTGAGCGGAACAAAAAAGCCGCTCTTCGGAGGGCGGAAGCCGCTGTTCACACAAAAGGAACTGCTGCTGCTGACCGGCCCGCTGCTGGTGGAGCAGCTGCTGGAAGTGACCGTGGGTATGGCCGATACCATGATGGTGTCCCGCTGCGGCGAAGCGGCCATTTCCGGTGTCAGCCTTGTGGACATGATCAACAACCTCATCATCGTGCTGTTTGCGGCGCTGGCCACTGGCGGCGCAGTGGTGGTAAGCCAGTTTTTGGGTGCGCGGGAGCAGAAGGAGGCCGATGCAAGCTCTGGCCAGCTGCTTTTGCTCAGCGGCGTATTCGGTTTGCTGGTGGGGGCATTCTGTTTTGTTTTTGCAAGACCGATGATCCGGCTGTTCTACGGTGCCATCGATGCCGATGTGCTGGATGCCAGCGTGCTGTACCTGCGCATCATCGCCATCAGTTATCCGTTTCTGGCACTGTATAACGGCGGTGCGGCACTGTTCCGCAGCATGGGCAACTCCAAGATCTCCATGCAGATCAGCTTTTTGATGAACGTGATCAACATTGTGGGCAACGCAGTGTGCATCTTCGGATTTAAAATGGGCGTAGACGGTGTTGCATGGCCCAGCGTGCTGTCCCGTGTGGTGGCAGCGGCCCTTATCCTGCGCAAGTGCTACCAGAAGGGCAATGCCATCACGGTGCCAAAGACCACCCGGCTGGATGCAAAGATGACAAAGCGCATTCTGGGCATCGGCATCCCGTCCGCCTTTGAGAACAGCCTGTTCGAGGCCGGACGCATTCTGGTGGTGAGCATGATCTCCACCTTCGGCACAGTGCAGATCGCAGCAAACGCCGTGGCAAACAATCTGGACGGCATGGGCGTTATCCCCGGCAAGGCCCTGAGCCTTGCCATGATCACGGTGGTGGGCCGCTGCATCGGTGCGCGGGACGACGAGCAGGCTGTTTATTATACCCGCAAGCTGACGGTGTGGTCTTACATCGCAATGAGTCTTTCCAACGGTGCCATCCTGCTGTTTTTGCACAAGCTCATCGGCATCTACGCGCTGTCCGGTGAGACGATGGTGCTTTCTGAGCTGCTGGTACGTATCCATGCAGGCTTTGCCATCCTGCTGTGGACCCTGTCCTTCGTGCTGCCCAACGCCCTGCGTGCAGCCAACGATGTGAAGTTCACCATGATCGTGTCCATCCTGAGCATGGCGGTGTGGCGGCTGGGCTTCAGCTACCTGCTGTGCGTGCGCATGGGCTGGGGCGCTGTGGGCGTGTGGATCGCAATGATCATTGACTGGGTTTGCCGCGTGACATGCTTTGTGCTCCGCTTCCGCAGCGGTGTATGGAAAACCAAATATCAGGCATAACATAAAGAGGAGTATACCTATGAAACTGATCAGCTGGAACGTCAACGGCCTGCGCGCCTGCCTGACCCATGGCTTTGCCGAGAGCTTTGCGGCTCTGGATGCCGATATCTTTTCGGTGCAGGAGACCAAGATGCAGCCCGGTCAGGCGGATTTTGCGCCGGATGGCTACACCGAGTATACCTATTCTGCCGAGAAGAAGGGCTACTCCGGCACGGCCTGCTGGTGCCGTGAGCAGCCGCTGACCGTGACCGCCGGCATCGGCATTGAGCAGCACGACCACGAGGGCCGTGTGCTCACGCTGGAATACCCGGGGTTCTGGCTGGTGAACTGCTATACCCCCAACAGTCAGGACGGGCTGAAGCGTCTGGACTACCGCATGGAGTGGGAGGATGCCTTCCGTGCCTACCTGCTGGCACTGGACGCAAAAAAGCCGGTGATCCTGTGCGGTGACCTGAATGTTGCCCATAGGGAGATCGACATCAAGAACGACAAGACCAACCACATGAGCGCAGGCTTTACCGATCAGGAACGCGGCAAAATGACCGAACTGCTGGACGCAGGCTTTGCCGACAGCTTCCGCGTGCTGCACCCGGACGAGGTGAAGTACAGCTGGTGGAGCTACCGCTTCCACGCCCGCGAGAAGAATGCGGGCTGGCGCATCGATTACTTCATCGTGTCCCGCCGCATTGCCGATAAGATCCGCGCGGCGGAGATCCACAACGAGATCTTCGGCTCAGACCACTGCCCGGTGGAGCTGGACATTGACCTGTAACCTGTAAAAAAATGCCTGCTCTCCCGGAAAGAGCAGGAAAAAGGAGACTCTATGCTCAAAAGCTATCTGTTGGTATTTTTTGTTTCCATGGTGCCGCTCATTGAACTGCGCGGAGCCATCCCCATCGGGCTTGGCATGGGCCTGCCCATCCTGCCCACCTATCTGGTGTGCGTGGTGGGCAACATGATCCCGGTGCCGTTCATCTATCTGTTTGCACGCAAATTCCTGATCTGGGGCTACCACAAGCCCCTTATCGGGCCCATCTGCAAGTTCTGCATCGTCAAAGGCGAGAAAGGCGGCCGCGCACTGGAAGCCAAGGCGGGCCGCGGCCTTGTGGTGGCGCTGCTGCTGTTCGTGGGTATCCCGCTGCCGGGCACCGGCGCGTGGACCGGCACGCTGGCGGGTTCGATCCTGGATATGAAGTTCAAGGACGTGGTCAAGGCCTGCATGGGCGGCGTGCTGCTGGCGGGCATCATCATGGGTCTGGCCAGCGCGGGCCTACTGGGTGCGCTGAGCACCCTGTTCTCGGTGGGCTGAGAAAAAAAGACTGTGTTCTGGCAAAGAACAACAATTGACAATGGCATTTTGCCGCTGAGTATGCTAAAATAAAAAGGTGTTTTGAAACCGGCGGCGCAAAGCTGCCGGACAGAAAGGAACGATAAGATCATGGATCAGGCACTGAATCAGAAAATCGACGCATATATTGCGCAAAACAAGGAACAGCTGCTGAAGGATATTGCCGCTCTGGTGGCAGTCAACAGCGTAGAGGGCACCCCGGAAGAGGGTGCACCCTTCGGCGCAGGCCCCCGCGCCGCACTGGACAAGACGCTGGAGCTGGCTGCAGGCATGGGCCTTGCCACCCGCAACTGCGAAAACTACATCGGCTATGCAGAGCTGGCCGGCAAGGACCCTGAAAAGTATCTGGCGACCATCTGCCATGTGGACGTGGTGCCCGTGGGCAACGGCTGGACGGCCGACCCCTTCACCATGCGCATTCAGGACGGCTGGTTGCTGGGCCGCGGCGTTGCCGACGACAAAGGCCCCATGGTGGCTACCCTGTATGCCCTGAAGTTCCTCAAGGAGCAGGGCTATGAGCTGCGCTACCCCATCCGCGCACTGGCAGGCACCAACGAGGAGACCCACATGCAGGATGTGGACTACTACCTCAAGAACTACCCGGCTCCCGCTTTCTGCTTTACCCCGGATGCCGAGTTCCCGGTGTGCAACGGCGAGAAGGGCCTGTTCGGTGCCAAGATCGTCAGCCCGGTGTGCAACGGCGTCATCATGGAGATCGAGGGCGGCGTGGCAAACAACGCCGTGCCCGACCGTGCAAGTGCACTGGTCAAGACCGACATCTCCAAGCTGAAGAATGCCCCCAACATCACGCTGGAACCGGAAGGCGACGGCGTGCGCATCCGCGGCTGGGGCAAGTCCGGCCACGCAGCCATGCCGCAGGGCACCGTGAACGCCATTGGTCTGGTGGTGAACTACCTGCTGGACAATGACCTGTGCAATGAGACCGAGCGCGCCTATCTGGAGGCCGTGCGCAAGCTGCACGCTTCCACCGCCGGTGAGGGTCTGGGCATCAACTGCGCCGACGGCCCCTTTGGCCCGCTGACCGTGATCGGCGGCCGCATCTACATGGAAGATGGCCGCATTTTCCAGACCATGGACAGCCGCTTCCCCACCTGCACCAACGGCAAAAAGATGACCGAGCAGATCCGTGCCGCACTGGGCGACGGCGCTGAGCTGCGCGATGTGACCGCTGCCGAGCCCTTCTATATTGAAGCAGACAGCCCTGCCATTCTGGCCTGCATCAACACCTACAACGAAGTGACCGGCGAGAACGCCAAGCCCTTCACCATGGGCGGCGGCACCTATGCCCGCCACTTCCCCTATGCTGTCAGCTTCGGCCCCGAGCATGTGGACCTGCCGCTGCCGGAATTTGGCGGCCCGATGCACGGTGCAAACGAAGCGGCACCCATCGACAAGCTGCTGGAAGCCGTGAAGATCTATATCATCGCGTTGCTGCGCCTTGAGGAGATCGACTTCTGATGCAGCCGATGAATGTGCTCGTCATCGACGGGCAGGGCGGGGGCCTTGGCAAACAGCTGGTGGCAGCCTTGAGCACGCAGTGTCCGGAGGCCCGGCTCACTGCGGTGGGCACCAACAGTCTGGCGGCAAACGCCATGCGCAAGGCCGGTGCCCCGCGTGCCGCCACCGGCGAGAACGCCGTGGTGGTGAACTGCCGCAGCGCGGATATCATCGTGGGGCCCATCGGCATCGTCGTTGCGGATGCACTGCTGGGCGAGATCACGCCCGCCATGGCCACAGCCGTGTGCCAGAGCCATGCGACGCGGGTGCTCATCCCGGTGAACCACTGCGAAAACTATATCGTGGGTGTGCCGGAGCAGCCCATCAGTGATCTGGTGGCCGCTGCGGTGCAGAAGGTGAAAGCTCTCTGCGCCGGGGAAGGCTGCGGAAAAAGGGTTTATTGAAAATGCCCTCCGCTTGCGCTCTGGGCATCTTCAGCGGAAAAATATCTTATAATAGAGCAACAGCGGACAGCCTGCGGGCTGTCCGCTGTTGCATTTTCACGAAAGGAGGCCAAGAGGGAAACTTGATCTGTCTGTGCTTGCTTCCTGCGGAAACAGCCGCACAGCCGGGAAACAGGCCACTTCTTCATTGCGCCCGCTCCAGTGAAAAGGCAAGTCGGAAAATCCCGCAGGATTTTCCGACTTACTTCTAAAAAATATAAATTCCTTGAATAATGCCCAGAGCGCAAGCGGAGGGCATTCTGAATCGTTACGACTTCTGTCGTGCGGCGATCTGCGCTGCCGTGGGCGGGGTGTCGCCCTGCGCAGCGTTTTCCAGTGCGCCGAGGCGGCGGTCCAGATCGGTCAGGCGCTGGGCTACGATATCCGGCAGATCCTGCTGATCCAGATCGTCCGCCGGGTTCACGGCCTTGTTGTTGATGCGCACCACCTCGGCGGGCACGCCCACAGCGGTGCAGTTGGCGGGCAGATTGCGCAGCACCACGCTGCCTGCGCCGATGCGGGAGTTGTCCCCGATATACACCGGGCCAAGGACCTTGGTGCCTGCACCGATCAGCACGTTGTTGCCCAGAGTGGGGTGGCGCTTGCCGGTGTCCTTGCCGGTGCCGCCCAGAGTGACACCGTGGTAGATGGTGCAGTTGTCCCCGATCTCACAGGTCTCACCGAACACGATGCCCATGCCGTGATCAATGAACAGGCATCTGCCGATGGTGGCACCGGGGTGGATCTCGATGCCGGTGCGGCGGCGGCCATGCTGGCTGACCCACCGGGCCAGAAAGAACCGCTTGTGCTGGTATAGCCAGTGCGCAATGCGGTGATACACCAGAATGTGAAAGCCCGGATACAGCAAAATGACCTCCAGCACGTTGCGTGCAGCGGGGTCCTTGCGCTGGATGTTCCGCGCGTCCTCCAACAAACCCATGGGAAAACCCTCTCTTTCCTGATTCCGATGAAGCTGCTCTGAATAAAAATCACGCCTCTGCCATGAAAACAGCCTCTGACTCTTTTGACCATATTATAATAGCACACCCGGACGGGAATGTACAGCAATATGCTAGGAATTGACGTGACTAACCCTGAATCTGGCGGGGAAAAACTGCTTTTGGGTAGAGTAGCTAAAATTCCGGGAGGGAAGCGGCAAACCTTTTTGCAACAAAATATATGCGGAAGCATTGACACATTTCGCGCTTCTATGCTAAAATATTATGAAAAGATTCCAGACTTATAAAAGGAGACAGCACCATGCAGAAAAGCGCGATGTGCACCAAACTGAACAAGCAGTTCGCATCCGGTTTTGCCGTGGGTTCGTTGTTTCCTTTTTTTGTGGAATGAGCTTTTCCCTTTGCGGGGAAAAGTTTTTTTTTGCCCGTAAGCCGGAAAGCCGAACCAGACAAACGCAAATCAGGAGGGAACTGCGATGCTGCTTGTAAATGCTGTGAACACCGAAGGAAGACCGCTTGAGATTTTTGTAAAGGACGGCAGGATCGCTGCTGTAGGTCAGGAGCTGGAGGCACTGGCCGGGGAGAACGAAACGGTCATTGATGCCGGTGGGCTGACCGTGCTGCCCGCCTTTGTGGACCTGCACTGCCACTGGCGCACCCCGGGCTTTGAGTACAAGGAGGACATCGAGACCGGCAGCCGCGCCGCAGCCGCCGGCGGTTACACCTTCGTGAACCTGATGCCCAACACAAAGCCGGTGTGCTCTTCTGCGGCACAGGCGTTCATGGTGGAGCAGAAGGCTGCCGAAGTAGGCCTGTGCGATGTGAACCAGACCGTCTCCATCACCGAGAACTTTGACGGTGTGAGCATCGACCACCTCAAGACCCTGCCTGCCGGTGTGAAGTTCATCACCGAGGACGGCCACGGCGTGCAGGACAATGCCACCATGGCAAAGGCTTTCGCCATCTGCACCCAGAAGGATATCACCGTGATGAGCCATGCCGAGGATATGGAGATCAGCCCGTGGGACTACCGTCTGGCTGAGGACATCGAGACGGTGCGCAACTGCTGGCTGAGCGAATACTACCAGACCAAGCTGCACATGTGCCACGTGTCCACCCGCGGTGCGCTGGATGCCATCCAGATGGCAAAGCTGCGGGGGGCACCCGTCACCTGCGAGGTGACCCCGCACCACCTGTGGTTCACCAATGATACCTGCGATTACCGTGTGAACCCGCCCATCCGCACCGCCGACGATGTGCAGGCGCTGGTGGACGGCATCCGCACCGGCATCGTGGATGCCATTGCAACCGACCACGCGCCCCACTCCGAAGAGGACAAGCTCAAGGGCATGGCCGGTATGGTGGGCAGTGAGACCGCTTTCGGTGTCTGCTACACCAAGCTCTGCAAGCAGGAAGGCCTTCCGCTGGAAGTGCTGGTGCACCTGATGAGCACCCGCCCGGCAGAAATTCTGGGCCTTGCCAAGGGTCAGCTGGAGCCGGGCTACGACGCGGACTTTGTGCTGGTGGATCTGGATACCCCCTACACCGTGGACAAGGACAAGCTGCACTCCAAATCTCACAACACCCCATTCGACGGCGCTGAGCTGTACGGCAAGGTGTGCGCCACCATCAAGGGCGGCAAGCTGACCTATCAGGCAGAGGATTGAAAAAACAATACTATATAAGATAAGAATCGATAAGAGAGCAAACAGGAGGAACCCACAATGACCAACATGGATAAGCTTTACGAAGCAGTGGAAGCCCGCGGCCCGGTGTGCGTAGGTCTGGATACCGATTTCAGCTACCTGCCCGAGGACTTCGTGGACAGCACCCTGACGAAGGGTGAGAACATCGTGCGCTTCAACAAGAAGCTCATCGATGCCACCAAGGCCGTGGCTGGCTGCTACAAGGTGCAGATCGCTTACTACGAGTCTCTGGGCCTTGAGGGCATGAAGGCCTACGCCGACACCCTGAAGGCTGTGCGCGAGACCGGTGTGCCGGTGATCGCCGACATCAAGCGCGGCGACATTGCCAAGACCGCCGAGATGTACGCCATGGGTCACTTTACCGGCGATTTCGAGAGCGATTTCGTCACGCTGGCACCCTATATGGGTCTGGACTCCATCAGCCCCTACCTGCCCTACGCTGAAAAGCAGGGCAAGGGCATGTTCGTGCTCTGCCGCACCTCCAACGGCGGTGCCAAGGACTTTGAGTATGAGAAGCTGGCCGACGGCCGCCACGTCTACGATCTGGTGGGCGACAAGCTGAACGCTCTGGGCAAGGACTACATGGGCGAGCACGGCTACTCCTCCATCGGTCTGGTCATCGGCGGCACCCACATCGAGGAGGCCACCGAGATCCGTGCAAAGTATCAGGACAGCTTCTTCCTGATCCCCGGCTACGGCGCACAGGGCGGCAAGGCCGAGGACATTGCCCAGTACCTCACCAAGGGCAACGGCGGCGTGGTCAACTCCAGCCGCGGCATCCTGCTGGCCTATAAGAAGCAGCCGGGCACTGCCTTTGACGAAGCCGCTTACAACGAATGTGTGAATATGAAGGAGGCCATTGCTCATGCGTGCAGCCTGCTGTGAAGCCACTGTTCTGCGCAATGAGGTCATTGCCCCGGACATCCGCCTGCTGACGGTGGTCTGGCCGGACCGCGACCACGCACCCCACGCAGGCCAGTTCTTTACCCTGCGTGCGTGGGGCGCAGACGAAGCCCCCTTCCTGTCCCGGCCCATCAGCGTGCACCGCTGGAACCCGGACAGCAGCACCATCGAGTTTCTGTATCAGGTGGTGGGCGAGGGCACTGAAAAGATCGCGCAGCTCAAAATGAAGGATACCTTCCAGCTCACCGGCCCTATGGGCAACGGCTTTGATGTGCCGGACATCCTGAGCAAGTACAAAAAGATCGCTGTGGTGGGCGGCGGCATCGGCACCGCGCCCATGTTCCAGCTCACCCGCGAGCTGGCAGCGGCAGGTGTGAAGCCGGATGTGTTCTTCGGCTTCCGGGATGCCCCCTACTGCATGGAGGAGTACCGCGAGATCGCAAACCTTGTCAAGGTGTCCACCGACACCGGCGCGGTGGGCTTCCACGGCTTTGTCACCCAGCTTTACGACCCCGCCGACTACGATGTGGTGCTGGTGTGCGGCCCCACGGTCATGATGAAGAACGCCGCCCGCCTGTGTGCCGAAAAGGGCACCCCCTGCTTTGTGAGCATGGAAAAGAAGATGGCCTGCGGCATTGGTGCCTGCCTTGGCTGCACCTGCGAGACCAAGGGCGGCGAGGGCAAGAGCGTGTGCAAGAACGGCCCGGTATTTGATGCAACGGAGGTGTTCTTCTGATGGCTGACCTGAAAACCAACCTGCTGGGCTTTGTGATGAACAGCCCGGTCATCGGCGCATCCGGCACCGTGGGCTACGGTGTGGAGTACGAAGAGCTGGCAGACTTTGCCAAGATCGGCGGCATCTCCGGCAAGGGCCTGACCCTGCACGGCCAGTACGGCAACAAGGGCGAGCGCCTGTGGGAGACCCCCTCCGGCCTCATTAACAGCATCGGCCTGCAGAACCCCGGCGTGCAGCACTTCATTGACGTGGAGCTGCCCGAGATGCTGGAACTGAAGCAGAAGTACGGCACGGTGGCCATTGCTAACCTTGGCGGCCACAGTGAGGAAGAGTATGTGGAAGGTGCCTCGATGCTGAGCGACAGCGCAGTGGACATCGTGGAGCTGAACATCTCCTGCCCAAACGTCAAGGTGGGCGGCATGGCCTACGGCGTGAAAGCCGAAGCTGCCGGTGAGGTGGTGCGCATGGTGCGCGCTGCCTGCAAAAAGCCCCTGATGGTCAAGCTGAGCCCGCAGGCCGAGAACATCCCTGAGATGTGCAAGGCCGTGGAAGCCGCCGGTGCGGATGCCATCAGCCTGACCAACACCTTCCAGGCCTGCGCCATCGATCTGGAAAAGCGCCGCCCGGTGTTCAACAACATCTTTGCGGGCCTGTCCGGCCCGGCGGTGCGGCCCATTGCCCTGCGCATGGTGTGGCAGGCCGTGGGCGCTGTGAACATCCCGGTGGTGGGTCTGGGCGGCATCGCCACGGGCCGTGACGCACTGGAGTTCATCATGGCCGGTGCTGCGGCGGTGCAGGTGGGTGCCGCAAACTTTGCCAACCCCCGCGCCATGGAGACCATTGCCGACGAGATGGCCGCATGGATGGACAAGAACGGCGTGAAAACGCTGGACGAGATCCGCGGATGTGCCCGGAATGCTGAATAATCCAATTGATATACCAGAAAAATACTGATTTATACGCATAAAAACGAAGTCACTGCATAAATTTGCAAATCACGCAAAAGCGTGGTACAATACCGTTCAAAAGACATTTTTATAAAAGAGAGGGAGAAGTACAATGAGTGAAGCACTTGAGATCCTGAAGAGCTGTGACGCGTTCCTGGAAGGCCACTTCCTGCTGTCCTCCGGCCGCCATTCCAGCGCATACTGCCAGATGGCTTATCTGCAGCAGTACCCCGACCGTTGCGCCGAGGTGATGAAGACCGTGGCAGATAAGGTCAAGGAAATGGACGTGGATGTGATCGTCGGCCCGGCCATGGGCGGCATCGTGTACGCCTACGAGCTGGCCCGCCAGACCGGCAAGCGCGCCATCTTTACCGAGCGCGTGGACAATGTGATGACCCTGAAGCGCTTCGCCATCCACCCGGGTGAGAAGTGCCTCATCGCTGAGGACGTGGTCACCACCGGTATCTCCTCTCTGGAGACCAAGCGCGTGATTGAAGAGAACGGCGGCATCTGCGTGGGCATCACCTGCGTGGTGGACCGCACCAAGCCCGAGGCTCCGTCTCCCATTCCCATCGTGGCAAGCGCCCTCAAGCTGGACCTGCCCAACTACGCACCGGAAGAGTGCCCCATCTGCAAGGAAGGCAAGCTGCCGCTGGTGCATCTGGGCAGCCGCAAGATGAAGCAGGAAGCAAAGCAGACCCTGTAATGTGTTGAAACGAGGAAAACTATGAACGCATATCTTCTTTTGGCAAATGGCATGGTCTTTGCCGGCCAGTCGGTGGGTGCCGAGGGCGTCACCGTGGGCGAGGTGGTCTTTGCCACCGGCATGGTGGGCTTTCAGGAGACCCTGACCGACCCCAGCTACTATGGCCAGATCATCACCCAGACCTACCCCCTTATCGGCAACTACGGCATGAATAAGGACGACATGGAGTCCGACCGCATCTGGGCAAAGGGCTACATCGTGCGCGAGGCCTGCACCACCCCCTCCAACTGGCGCTGCGAGGAAACGCTGGACAGCTTTTTGAAAAAGAACAACACCATCGGCATTGAGGGCATCGACACCCGCCACCTGACCCGCATCATCCGCGAAAGTGGTGTGATGAACGGTGCCATCCTGACCACCTTCGACCCCGCCGACCCGGCCAACAAGGCCGAGACCGAGGCTCTGCTGGCTCAGATCCGCGCCTACGCCGTCACCGATGCGGTGAAGAATGTTACCTGTGAAAAGCCCGAGGTGTTCAACCCGCAGGGCGAGACCCATATCGTGCTGATGCACTACGGCTGCAAGCGCAACATCGTGCGCTGCCTTGTCAAGCGCGGCTGCAAGGTGACGGTCATGCCCGCCTTTGCAACGGCAGAGGAGATCAAGGCCCTTGCTCCGGATGGCATCATGCTGTCCAATGGTCCCGGCGACCCGGCGGAACCCGTGGAGGTCATCGAGAACCTCAAGCACATCTTTGAGCTGAACATCCCCACCTTCGGCATCTGTCTGGGCCACCAGCTGAGTGCTCTGGCAGCCGGTGCCAAGACTATGAAGCTCAAGTACGGCCACCGCGGTGCCAACCAGCCCGTGACAGACTTTGAGTCCGGCCGCACCTTCATCACCAGCCAGAACCACGGCTATGCTGTGGTGGGCGACGAGCTGCCCGCCGAGATGGGCGAGGTGGCACAGGTGAACGCCAACGACGGCACCTGTGAGGGCATCAAGTACAAGAAGTGGAACTGCTTTACCGTGCAGTTCCACCCGGAAGCAAACGGCGGCCCCAAGGATACCGAGTTTCTGTTCGACCGCTTCCTGAACAACGTCAAAGCAGCAAAAAAGGAGGCACGCTGAAATGCCGAAGGACCCTAGAATCAAGAAGGTGCTGGTCATTGGCTCCGGCCCCATCATCATTGGTCAGGCTGCGGAGTTCGACTACTCCGGCACGCAGGCCTGCCGCGCCCTGAAGGCAGAGGGCATCGAGACCGTTCTGCTGAACTCCAACCCCGCAACCATCATGACCGACCCGGATGTGGCCGACCATGTTTACATCGAGCCCATGACGCTGGAAGTCGTGGAGCGCATTCTGGACATCGAAAAGCCGGACTCCGTGCTGCCCAACCTCGGCGGCCAGATGGGCCTGAACCTGTCCATGGAGCTGGCCCGCTCCGGCTATCTGGACCGCACCGGCATCCGTCTGCTGGCCTGCAAGCCCGAGACCATCGACCGTGCCGAGGACCGCGAGCTGTTCAAGGAGACCATGGAAAAGCTGCACCAGCCCATCATCCCCTCTGAGGTGGTGGAAACGCTGCAGGACGCTCTGGCCTGCGCCGACCGCATCGGCTACCCGGTCATCGTGCGCCCGGCCTTTACCATGGGCGGCACCGGCGGCGGCATCTGCGAGACCCGCGAAAAGCTCATCGAGATCGGCACCAACGGCTTGCGCCTTTCCCCCATCCATCAGATTCTTGTGGAAAAGTGCATCGCTGGCTGGAAAGAGATCGAGTATGAGGTCATGCGCGACCACAAGGGCAACGTGATCACCGTGTGTAACATGGAGAACCTGGACCCTGTGGGCATCCACACCGGCGACTCGGTGGTCGTGGCTCCCTCCCAGACCCTGACCGACCACGAATACCAGATGCTGCGCACCGCTGCTCTGGATATCATCACCGAGCTGGGCATCGAGGGCGGCTGCAACTGCCAGTTCGCCCTGAAACCGGACAGCTACGATTACGCGGTCATCGAGGTCAACCCCCGTGTGTCCCGCTCTTCCGCACTGGCTTCCAAGGCCACCGGTTATCCCATTGCCAAGGTGGCTACCAAGATCGCCATTGGCTACACGCTGGACGAGATCACCAACGATGTCACCGGCAAGACCTGCGCCTGCTTTGAGCCTGCGCTGGACTACATCGTGGTCAAGTACCCGAAGTGGCCCTTTGATAAGTTCGTCTACGCCGACAAGTCTCTGGGCACCCAGATGATGGCCACCGGCGAGGTGATGAGCATTGGCAATAGCTTCGAGGCTGCCATGATGAAGGCAGTCTCCTCCATTGAGCTGGGTATGGACACCCTGACCCACAAGCCCTTTGAAGAGCTGACCGATGACGAGATCGTGGCCCACATGCATGTTCAGGATGCCGAACGCGTGTTCTGCGTGTACGAGGCCCTCAAGCGCGGCATCGACCACCAGACCATCTACCGCATCACCAAGATCGACTGGTGGTTCCTGGACAAGATGCAGCATCTGGCAGATCTGGAAAAGGGCCTTGCCAAGTGCAACGGCGTGCTGACCGAAGAACAGTACAAGACTGCCAAGAAGTACGGCTTCCAGGATAAGACCATCAAGCGTCTGGCTCAGGTGGACACCCTGCCTGTGGAGAACTACCGCGCTGGCTTCAAGATGGTGGATACCTGTGCTGCCGAGTTCTCGGCCAACACCCCCTATTTCTACTCCACCTACGACGGCGACAACGAAGCTGCTGAGTTCATTGCCGAGAAGGAAGCCGAAGCATCCGCCAAGGGCGAGCCCAGGAAAAAGAAGGTGCTGGTCTTTGGTTCCGGCCCCATCCGCATCGGTCAGGGCATCGAGTTCGACTACTGCTCGGTGCACTGTGTGTGGACCCTGAAGAAGCACGGCTGCGAAGCCATCCTTGTAAACAATAACCCCGAGACCGTCTCCACCGACTTTGACACCGGCGACCGTCTGTACTTTGACCCGCTGAACCCGGAGAGCGTGGACAACATCATTGCCACCGAGAAGCCGGATGCCTGCGTGGTGCAGTTCGGCGGCCAGACCGCCATCAAGCTGGCAAAGCACATGGACGAGATCGGCCTGCCCATTCTGGGCACCCCGGCAGATGCCATCGACGAAGCAGAGGATCGTGAGCGCTTCGACGAGCTGCTGGAGCGCTGCAGGATCCCCCGCGCACCGGGCCGCACTGTCTTCAATCTGGACGAGGCTCTGGCTGCCGCCGACGAGATCGGCCTGCCGGTGCTGATGCGTCCCTCCTACGTGCTGGGCGGTCAGAACATGATCGTGGCCTACACCAAGGCGGACGTGATCGAGTACATGGGCGTTATCACCGAGCATGTGGACATGGATCACCCTGTGCTGCTGGATAAGTATATTCTGGGCACCGAGTGCGAAGTGGATGCCATCTGCGACGGCGAAAACTTCCTGATCCCCGGCATTATGGAGCAGGTGGAGCGCACCGGCGTGCACTCCGGCGACTCCATCTGTGTCTACCCGGCACAGCACCTGACTCAGGCCGAGATCGACACCATGGTGGATTACACCGGCCGCTTTGCCCGCGAGCTGCATGTCAACGGTCTGGTGAACGTGCAGTACGCAGTTTCCAACGGCAAGGTGTACGTCATTGAGGTGAACCCCCGTTCCTCCCGTACCGTGCCGTATATCTCCAAGGTCACCGGCGTGCCCATGGTGGATCTGGCAGTGCGCTGTTGTCTGGGCGAAAAGCTGGCAGATATGGGCTACGGCACCGGCCTGCACCCCAACGCACCTTATGTGGCCGTCAAGGTGCCTGTGTTCAGCTTTGAAAAGCTGCACGGTGTGGATACCCAGTTCGGTCCCGAGATGAAGTCCACCGGCGAAGTGCTGGGCATTGCCCCCAACTACCACGATGCCCTGCTCAAGGGCCTCATCGGCGCGGGCTACACCTTCAAGACCCCCGGTCCTGCAAGCTGCTGCATCTTCACCGTGAAGGACAGCGACAAGCCGGAGTTCGTGGATATCGCATGGAAGCTCAAGAGCATGGGCTACAAGCTGTACGGTACCTCCGGCACCTGCGCATGGCTCAACAAGCATATGGTGCCCTGCAACGAGGTGCGCAATATGTCCGGCGAGTCGCCCAACATCGTGGACCTGCTGCAGAGCGGTCTGGTGGATTATGTGTTCTCTACCAGCGCTAAGGGCCGTGACCCCAAGCGCGACTCCGTCCGCCTGCGCCGCAAGGCTGTGGAGCTGAGCATCCCCTGCATCACCGCAGTGGATACCGCCAACGCTCTGGTGGACTGCCTGCGCAGTGATCACAGTCTGGAAAATATCCCGCTGGTGGATATTGCCACCCTGTATCACCGCAAATAATTACCTCACGAATTACCCGTAAAATGCTTTTTTGCAGCGCCCGCCAAAACAGCGGGCGCTGTATTTGTGAAGGACGGAGAGAGATTACATAAGTTCGTGCGCAATAAATGACGTTTTGTGCGCAATCTGTCGCAAACAGTGTGTGAATTATGTTATACTCAACAACGCAAAATTTGCCAAAAGACGTTACTTTTGGACACTCCAGGAGGATATAGATACATGACCCGTTCCCAGATGATCGAGACTGTGGCACGCAAGACCGGCTTCACCGAAGCACAGGTCGAGACCACGATGGATGCAATGTTTGACCAGATCGCCGACTGCCTGCGCGCAGACGAGAAGGTGACCATCGCAGGCTTTGGCCGTTTTGAGATGCGTCCCCGCAAGCCCAAGGCCTACACCAACCCCAAGACCAAGGTTTCCAGCCGTCTGGAGTCCACCTCCATCCCCGGCTTCAAGGCCAGCGGCCGCTTCAAGCAGAAGCTGGAAGCAGGCAAGGCTGCCAAGACTGAGGAAGCTGTCTGATCCTCAAATCAAATGCAAAGAGCTGTGCCCTCCACTCGGGGCGCAGCTCTTTTTGTTTGGAGCTCCCTCCGTTTCGCTTTTGCTCAACAGCTCCCTCGGAGAGAGAGCCTCGCCGTGCGGAAAAATCTCCCTCTGGGAGGAAGGTGGCATCGCATTAGCGATGACGGAAGGAGTTCGTTAAGAACCTGCTGACAAGTGCGGCATTTCATGCTATACTGGGTTCAGAATATAAAATGACAAAGGAACGGAGAATCAGATGCTTTACAGTGAGTTGCAGTGCAGCGATGCCATCCACAAGGCCGTGGAGCGCATGGGCTTTGCCGAAATGACCGAAATTCAGGAAAAGACCATCCCCGTCATGATGGCGGGCTATGACGTGATCGCAAAAGCCCCCACCGGCACCGGCAAGACCTGTGCCTTCGGCATCCCGGTGGCGGAGCATATCCTCCCGGAAAACAAGTACCCGCAGGCCGTGATCATGGCCCCCACCCGGGAGCTGGCCCAGCAGATCGCGCAGGAGCTGGAAGAACTGACCTATTTCATGCCCGAAGTGCAGGTGGCCTGCGTGTACGGCGGTGCCAACATGGAAAAGCAGGCAAAGCGCCTTGCCGAGGGCTGCCAGATCGTGGTGGCAACGCCGGGCCGTCTGATGGACCACTACAAGCACCATTCCATTGATATCTCCCATGTGACCCAGATCGTGCTGGACGAGGCCGACGAAATGCTGAACATGGGCTTCTATAAGGATGTGCGGCATATCATTGAAATGATGAAGGCCCGCAAGTCCCTCTCCATGTTCTCGGCCACCATCAGCCGCGAGGTAATGGACATCGGCTGGCTGTACCAGCACAACGCCGAGGAGATCACCGTTCAGCCCAAGGAAGAAAGCCAGCCCAAGATCACCCAGTATATGCTGGAGACCTCCGGCCGCAACAAGCTTTCCGACCTTGCACAGATCATCATTGGTGAGAACTACAAGCGGGTGATGGTGTTCTGCGATACCAAGTTCAACACTGCCACTCTGGCCAATCAGCTGGCACGGCTGGGCTTCTCGGTGGACTGCCTCCACGGCGACCTCTCCCAGAAGGAGCGCAACCAGATCATGAAGAACTTCCGGGACGGCAAGCTGGCTATTCTGGTAGCCACCGACGTTGCCGCCCGCGGCATCGATGTTTCGGATGTGGATGCCGTGATCAACTACGATGTGCCCAGTGAGAACGAACATTACACCCACCGCATCGGCCGCACCGGCCGTGCCAAAAAGGAGGGCGTGAGCTACCTGTTCTATGTGCCGGAGGAGAAAAAGCGGGTGCAGGAACTGCTGCGCTTGACCCGCAATACCGACCTGTGCACCCCGGTGCACTTCGACTTCAACCATGAGCACATTGTGGTGGAGAAAAAGCAGGACAGCGCCGACCGGTTCCAGATCAAGTGCTACTTCTGATAAAATAAGAACTCCTTCAGTCTCGCATTCGCTCGCCAGCTCCCTCAAGGAGGGAGCCTTTGGCAGTGCGGCAAAGTTTTATGTTTTGCCAAAGGCCCCATCTCCGAGGGGACTGTCTGCGAAGCAGACTGGGGGAGTCTCACTTTT
Source organism: Faecalibacterium faecis (assembly GCF_040096475.1). Taxonomy (NCBI): domain Bacteria; kingdom Bacillati; phylum Bacillota; class Clostridia; order Eubacteriales; family Oscillospiraceae; genus Faecalibacterium; species Faecalibacterium faecis. The sequence goes on from NZ_JBBMEP010000005.1 coordinate 143,023, forward strand.
CTATTAAAATCTATTGACCTTCCCCTTTCTGGAAGGTGTAACATAGGCACGTAAGGAGGCACCGGAACCATGAAGATCAACGAAGTGGAAGCCGCTGTGGGCGTGACCAAAAAGAACATCCGCTTTTACGAGGAGGAGGGGCTCATTACCCCCAGCCGCGAGCCGGGCAACGGCTACCGCAGCTACTCGCAGGCGGACGTGGAACGCCTGCGCCGCATCAAGCTGCTGCGCAAGCTGGATGTGCCGCTGGCCGAGATCCGGGAAATGCTGGAAGGGCAGAAGACGCTGGCCGAGGGAATGGCCCAGCAGCTGGAACGTCTGAGCACCCGCCGCAAGGATCTGGACGAAGCCATCGGCTTTTGCAAGCTGCTCCAAAAGGACTCCGGCAGTCTGGAAGAACTGGATGTGGAGCAGACGCTTGCGCGCCTTGCTGCACGGGAGAAACAGGGAGTGACCTTTGTGAACATTGAACGCACAGACCGAAAAGGCGAGCGCATCCGCGGCGCCTGTATCGGCGCTGCCCTTTTTGTGGCGCTGATGGCTTTTGTGATCGCAACGATGGCGTGGGCCTTTTACAGCGACCCGCAGGAAGCGCCACCGCTGCCGCTGCTCATCGTATTGTTCGGCATCCCGGTGGGGTGCATCGTGGGCACGCTGAAGGTGTTGCTGGAACGCATTGAAGAGATCGGAAAGGGAGAAGAAGATGCTTATCGTAACTATTAACGAAGTGCCCGGCAAAAAGCTGGAAGCGCTGGGCGTGGTGCGCGGCAGCACGGTGCAGAGCCGCAATCTGGGCCACGATCTGATGGCGGGGTTCCGCACGCTGGTGGGCGGTGAAGTGACCGACTATGCGGATATGCTCACCGAAGCCCGGCAGATCGCCACAGGACGCATGGTCAAGGATGCAGAGGCCCTTGGTGCGGATGCAGTTGTAGGGATGCGCTACGCTTCCGCCAGCGTCATGCAGGGCGCAGCAGAGGTCATTGCTTATGGAACGGCGGTGAAGTTCGTATGACCACAAAAGAAAAGCAGGGCTTCGGCCTTTATTTCCTGTTAGCATTTGGTCTGGCATGGCTGTGTCAGGTCGGCGGCTGCATGGTGCTGCTGCAAAAGCAGAATGCCGTGCTGTATCAGTTGGCGCTGGTCGCCACCATGCTCTGCCCGCTGCTGGCGGTGCTGCTGGTGCAAAAGGTCTTTCTGCGCCAGCCCACCGGCATCGGCTGGAAGGTGCAGGGCAAGCGCCGCTACTGGCTGGCGGCGTGGTTCGGCCCGGCGGTATTTACGGTGCTGGCCGCAGTGCTCTACTTTGCGGTGTTCCCGCATCGACTGGACCTCTCCGGCAGCTGGCTGGCAGCGGCCTACGGCGGCGAGATGGACGCTCAGACCCTGCGCAGGGAGCTGGGCGTATCCAACCTCAGCTACATGCTGGAAACAGGCCTGTTCGCGGTCACGCTGGCTCCGGTCATCAATATGTTCGCAGCTTTGGGCGAGGAAGCCGGCTGGCGCGGGTATATGATGCCCCACCTGAAGAAGCAGCTCGGCCTGCTCAACGGCCGCCTGCTGGGCGGCGTGATCTGGGGTGTCTGGCACTGGCCGCTGATGCTGCTGGTGGGCTACGAATACGGCACCAACTACTTGGGTGCGCCAGTGCTGGGCCTTTTCGTGTGGTGCATAGTCTGCTTTGCGCTCAATACCCTGTTGGACTGGCTCTATGAAAAGACCGGGTGCATCTGGGTTCCGTCCATCGCACACGGCGCATTCAATGCGGTGGCAGCGCTGTTTGTGGTTTTGACGAACCCGGCAGACAGCTATTACAATGTATTGGGGCCGGCACCCATTGGCCTGATCGGAATGCTGCCCATGCTGGCTGCTGCAGTCTGGCTGACCCTGCGAAGATCCTGAAAACCTGAATAGTTCCGGGAGAGGACTCTTCCGCTTTTGCCGCCGCAGCTGCAATGCAGCTGCGGCGTAGTTTTTCCTGCGGCCTGCTGCTGTTTTGGGGTGCACGCAAAAAAGAATGGAAAAAATCTGTCAAAAAGTGTTGACAAGGAGGCGGGGGTGTGGTATTATACTTGAGCGCCAAGCGCTGAGGCAAAAGAATGACTTCCAAAGCCTCGGCAGGAAGCCCTTGAAAAGAACCAATAGACGCAGAAAACACCAGTTGACACTGAGATGTTTGAAGCGCTCCAAGTTCAGAAAGTTCAAAAGCTTCTAAAAAATAAGGCTTGACAAAAAACCACTTCGGTGGTAAAATAAACAGGTCGTCAGCCGCAAGGCTGAGGCGCTACAGGACCTTGAAAATTGAACAATATCGAAAAACTTGTAAGGAACCTTTTAAGTGTTTGGAAAAACACTAAAAACAATTCCAAAAGTAATTCACACAGGACGCAAGCGATTGCGTGCTGAGCGAACAAGATTTAACACTTTAAAAGTGATAAATATCATTTATAAAGAGTTTGATCCTGGCTCAGGACGAACGCTGGCGGCGCGCCTAACACATGCAAGT